>CAMFKK010000371.1 GCA_945957225.1 uncultured Sphingobacteriia bacterium
AAACCCTAGTCAAGACAGCGGTAAAAACGGGTCAAATGGCCAATCGTTTATTGGGTAAACAAACCATGCCCAACCTCACCAAAGCCATTCGCACACTAATTCCCTCTTTCCCTATTTGGTCAACAGAAATGACCGGACCAATCCCTAATAGACATCATGAGCCATCCAATGCATCAGCAGTCTGGTTTAATTCTTGCATTAGCCGAATGATGGGAGCAGACAAGGATTCCAAAGAATCTAGTATTGATTTGGCATTGCGCATTTGCCAAAAAGCAGGTTTAGAATTATTGGTTCCCACTGATTTAGGAGGCACCTGCTGTGGCCAAGCTTTTTCATCCAAAGGATTCCAAGAAGCATATGTCATTACAGCCAACCAAACCATTGAAAAACTTTGGAAATGGACCAATCAGGGACAGGTCCCTGTAGTCATGGATACCAGCTCATGTACCCATTCTATGCAACACAGCAGACCCTATCTACATGCTGTCAACCAGCAAAAATTTGACAAGATGAAGATTATGGATATTGTGGAATTTCTTGCAGACAAGGTAATTCCCAATTTGACCATTAGCCAACCCAAAAACAAGATAGTTTTTCATCCAGTTTGTAGCGTCTATAAAATGAACCTAATAGATAAAATGCGGATAATTGGCAATGCTTGTGCTAACCAAGCTACCATTCCAGTTAGCGCGGGATGTTGTGGCATGGCGGGTGACCGAGGGTTTTACTATCCAGGACTAACCGCAGCAGCCACTAGAACGGAAGCATTAGAAGTTAACCAAGAAAACTATGATGGCTATTACGCTACTGGCAAAACTTGTGAAATGTCGCTGACAGCTTCTGTATCAAAAGACTATCGCTCCATTCTATACCTAATAGATGAAGTAAGTTCCTAAGGCAATTTCACAGCCTGACGGGCAATCAATTGCCATTCTTTTTTCTGTTTTTGCCAAACCAAGATCAAAGCTAATTTGACTTCTCCTGGCTTACCAGCGTCGTTGGTAGTGGCAAATAGTTTGTTCCTGACTATCGCCGTTTTACCAAACAACTCTATGGTTTGATCCGTAATATTAATTTTCACAAAATCAGAACTTCCATTCATCAATGACTCAATAAAGGAACTTTTTCCTTCTATTTTACCACCAGAATGGCCATAACTAACTCTATCTGAAACCAATACCTCCAAATCTGCTTTAATTGGGTTTACCATTAAAGCAGCCAATTGATTTACAGCATTAGCAACATCAACACTGTCCTTAGATTGAGCTTGAGCTGTTTGCATTGTCAAGAGCAAGAGCAACAGATAGAATATCTTTTTCATTATCTATAATTAGATGACTAATGTACAAAACTTAGTCCATTTGTAATTATTCTGTCATTTTGAAATAATAAAAGTATTTATTTACTTTTATTAACCAAGAAAGACTAGCTTTGTTCTGTAATTAAAATTAGAGACCATGAATACTGAAAACAGTTTAGACGTAACCTTGTTAGAGCCAAGGCTGAAACATCCTACCATTTTTGATCGTTATGACCAATTATTGGAACTTGAAACACTAACTATTCACAATGACCATGATCCCAAACCACTTTATTACCAGCTTTTGGCAGAACGTGGCAATGGATTTACTTGGGAATACCTTGAAAAAGGTCCTACTTGGTGGATAGTTGCCATTACCAAAAATGCCGCTAACACAAATGATCCTACACTTGGAGAATTGGCCGCTTCAGATATGCGCAAAGCGCTTTTATTGAGAAAAAATGGATTGGATTTTTGTTGTGGAGGAAAAAAAACGCTGAAGAATGCCTGTGCGGAAAAAGGAATTGATAGCGCAAGAATTGAAGAAGAACTGTCCCAGTTAGATTTAATTGGCAAAGGAAAGCAGCCTCCTTATCTGGAATGGAAACCAGATTTCTTGGCAGACTATATTGTAAATACACACCACCACTATGTTCGTAATAGACTCCCTGAATTAAGGACTTTGTCTGAAAAAGTGGCCAATAGACATGGAGAACAGCATCCTGAATTGTTGAGTATTCAAGAAATTGTAGAAAACATTAATGCTGAAATGCAATCTCATATGGTCAAAGAAGAAAGGGTCTTATTCCCTTATGTGAAGGCCCTTGTATTACAAAAAGACCTGGATCAAACCCAATTTGGATGCCAATTTGGTACTGTTCAGAATCCAATCAATATGATGGAAATGGAACATGAAGTAGTAGGTGAGCAATTACAAGAAATCAGAAACCTAACTAGAAACTATACATTGCCAGCTTCAGCCTGTAAAAGTTACCAATTGTTATATGCCGTTTTAGAAGAATTTGAAGAAGACCTTCACTTACATGTACATTTGGAAAACAATATTCTTTTTCCAAAGGCTTTAGCAATGGAAAAAGCTATTTCCAAAAACTAATCTACCATGCTAAGTCTTACCTGTCAAACAGCCATTAAAGCCGTCATCTTCTTAGCATCCTCAATTGAGGCCAATGAAAAAATGGGCATACCTACCATTGCAACTGAAATAGGTGCCAGCGTCCACACTGTGGGAAAACTATTGCAAACCTTGGTTAAAGCTGGAGTGATTGAAAGTTCAAAAGGGCCCAGTGGGGGATTTTATATGACAAAAGCACAACTAAAACAGCCCATTTTACAAATAGTCTTGGCTATTGACGGAATGGATGTTTTTAAAAAATGTGGGCTTGGATTGAGTAAATGCGCATCAACACATCCCTGTCCCATACACTATGACTATAAGGAAGTAAGAGATAGATTTGAATTGCTTTGTAGGGAAAGGAAAATAGCAGATTTGTGTGCGCCACTCTCAGAAGGAGTTAGTTTTTTAATTGGATAAGTTTCTGCACAAATATGATTTGAATCACAGTTGAAACAATTCACAAAGGATAGCTTTATACAATTAATTCACAAAAATAGAATTACATGAAAAAGTTATTTTTTGTGGTTGTTTGTGGCAGTTGCTTGCTATTATCATCCTGTGATAATAATGCAGCACCCAGCGCAACAAGCCCTTCTACGGAAACAGAAAAAATGTCTGGTCAATCGGGTGTACAAGATGATGTTTCTCAAAAAACAGTGGTTCAAATTGCCATAGGCAGTAAGGACCATAGCACATTGGTTGCTGCAGTTAAAGCAGCAGAATTAGTAGACGTATTGAGCAATACGGGACCATTTACGGTATTTGCTCCTACCAATGCTGCTTTTGACAAATTACCTGCAGGTACTGTTGACGGATTACTGAAACCCGAGAAAAAAGACGCACTAACAGATATACTACAATACCATGTTTCCGTAGGCGTGTACAAACCTGAGGCTTTTAAAGACGGCCAGGTAATTGGTCAAGTAAATGGTTCTAATATTACGGTACAAGTGAAGGATGGCAAGGTAACGCTCAATGGAGGTGCTACTATTGTTGCATCTATACCAGCATCCAATGGCATCATCCATGTCATTGATGGCGTTTTATTACCACCAGCAGCTAAATAATAATAGGTTCCCCAAAAAAAAAGAAGCCGTCTCAATACAAATTGGGGCGGTTTTCTTTTGTTTGAGATTTT
>CAMFKK010000372.1 GCA_945957225.1 uncultured Sphingobacteriia bacterium
AACTAATACAGAATAAACTATTTATCAGGAGTTGAAAAGGGTCTGCTTCAAAACTGACAAATCTTGGCAAACTAAATAAGACTATCCAAAGGGGGACCCCTGCCCAAATTTTTGAACTAAGCCATTTAGTGGCAAATAAGAATGGCCAAATAATTAAAAGCCCCATTTGCAATAACTCAAAAATGGGTGGCATATAATTACTGCTTTTTAAACCCATTGTTTTTGCCAATTGGTACAAACCTATCAATTGTCTTACAAAAAAAAGAGAATGAAAAATCATTGCAACTAGCATGATTAATCCTAATCTAGCCCAAATATGTTTCTTACCCAAAACCGGCTTCCAGGAAAGTAATAATGGAATGGGAAATAAATAGAAAAATAAGGTTGCAATAAAATAGTACATCTTGATTATCCTTTCTTTTTCCAAGTTTGAAATCGAAAGGGATAAAGGTGTTTTGCATCTGCTAATTGCGGATAATCTTCTATTAATTCCCAATCTGTACCTAATTCCGGAAAAAAGCTATCCCCGTCTAAAACTGTTTCAACCCTAGTCAAATAAACTGTTTGAGCCTGAGACAATGATTGCGCATAGATATCGGCCCCGCCAATAATATAGACTTCTTTATAAGCTGCTTTTTCAGCTATCCTATAAGCCTCTTCTAAGGAATTTGCCACTGCTACCCCTACTGCCTCCCAATCCTTTTGTTTGGTTAAAACAATATTTAATCTACCTGGAAGTGCTTTCCCAGAAAGGGATTCAAAGGTCTTTCTACCCATAATCACGGGCATGGCCCATGTTCTATTTTTAAAAAACCGCATATCCTTGGGTAAATGCCAAAGCAATTGGTTATTTAAACCAATGGCATGATTGCTGGAAGCGGCAACTACCAAACTGATATTCATCTTTACTGGGTTTACTAGCCTTCTAAACAGCTACAGGTGCTTTAATGGGTGGATGGTGTTGGTAATTCTCTAAACTAAAATCCTCAAACTGGAAACTAAAAATGTCTTTTACCGCCGGATTAATCTTCATGATTGGCAATGGAAAAGCTGCTCTTGCTAATTGGGTTTGAGCTTGTTCCATATGGTTATTGTAGAGATGCACATCGCCAAAACTATGTACAAAATCACCATATTCTAAGTCACAAACCTGGGCAATCATCATGGTCAATAAAGCATATGATGCAATATTAAAGGGGACCCCTAAAAACACATCTGCACTTCTTTGATACAATTGACAACTGAGTTTTCCATCGGCCACATAAAACTGAAACAAACTATGACAGGGCATCAGGGCCATTTTGGGCAGTTCTGCCACATTCCAAGCACTGACAATCATCCTTCTACTGTCTGGGGTCTGTTTAATTTGTTTGATGACATCACTGATCTGGTCAATGGTTGTTCCATCGGCACCCTGCCAGCTGCGCCATTGTTTGCCATATACAGGACCTAGATCTCCATTTTCATCTGCCCATTCGTCCCAGATACTAACTTTATTTTCTTTTAAATAAGCAATATTGGTATCTCCTTTTAAAAACCATAGCAATTCATAGACAATGCTTTTCAAATGGAGCTTCTTAGTGGTAACCATGGGAAAACCCTTTTGCAGGTCAAAGCGCATTTGATAGCCAAAACAACTTTTGGTACCCGTTCCTGTTCTATCTGTCTTTACCGCACCATGGTCTAGAATATATTGTAAAAGCTGGTGGTATTGCTGCATGGCTGCAAGGTACGGAAAGAAGCAGCCAAGCTGAACAGATAGAAGGATTTGGGGATTTTCTGTTAATTAAAGAAGCCTTTTTATCTAAAATGGTCTATTTCAAATTCTTGAAAAGAGATTGGAAACCGTTAACTTTACTTGGCTGATAAATCTTGTAAATAGCTACTAAGAAAGCATTTTGCTGAAGCTATAGGCTAAAAAAACTACATATGAAAATATTAATTGCTGACGACCATACCATTGTTAGAGAAGGTTTAAAAAGGATTCTATTAGAAGCTTTTCCCTTTTGTGAGATTCACGATGTATCTGACTCAGCTGATTTACTAAAAAAAGCCTTACACGAAACTTGGGATATTATAATATCAGATATCACTATGCCCGGACAATCTGGTATTGAAGTTTTAAAACAGATAAAAGAATATGCCCCTACTATTCCTGTATTGATGCTGAGCATGCACGCTCCAGAACAATATGCGGTTAGAGCTATAAAAGCTGGGGCTTCTGGCTATTTGACCAAAGAAAGCGCTCCATTTGAACTGGTGAATGCTGTAGAAAAGATTTTAGGCGGCCGTAAATATATTACCCCACAGGTAGCTGAGGTATTGGCCGAATCTATAGAACAGAATTTTGACAAAGCTCCCCATGAAATCCTTTCTGATAGAGAGTTTGAAGTGCTAAAACTCATTGCAGAAGGTCAATCCATTAGCAAAATTGGAGATACACTTTCTTTGAGTGTTAATACTATTAGTACTTATAGAACCCGTATTATGGAAAAACTAAATATCCATAATAATGCAGACTTGGTAAAATATGCCATGAAGCATAGTTTGATCTAAGATTCTGCGGTTTGTAGTAATATTACTAGCATACAGCATTAAAATTTAAGCGCATTTGTGCCCGAGCCTGTTACAAGGCTGCGGGCATTTTTGTTAACGGTTTATCATAGGTTCTGCTATTGCTCTCCCGCCCTCGCCTAAGGAGCTTTGTACTGTAATAACAAAGCTATGAAAGCAATCAAAAACATAAGACAAGCAATTCCCACAGCCGTTGCTATCTTATGCTGTTTGTTCCTTAACCAAGTTAAAGCTGCAGCATTTATAGGCTATGAAAACGCTCCAATTGGTATTACTTTGAACGGTGCTGAATTTGGCCAACAAAACATGCCAGGTATTTATAAAAAAGATTATATCTACCCTACTGAACAAGAAATTCGCTATTTCGCTGGAAAAGGAGTTCAATTGATCCAATTGCCTGTAAGATGGGAAAGAGTACAGCAAAAAATTGGCGGACCGCTCGACGTAAACCAATTGGCTTTGATCAACAAATTTATTAATACTTGCAAAAACTATCGTGTAGATGTGATTATTACCATCCAAAACTACGGTAGATACAAAATCAATGCAGTTGACTTTGTATTGGGTAGCAAACAAGTTCCTTATAACCAATTCCGTGAATTCTGGAAAAGCTTTGCAGCTGCCTTAAAAGGACACGAAAACATCTATGGTTTTGATATCATGGCCGAACCTTATAATATGGGTGAAGGGGTTTGGGAAAATGCCGCTCAAGAAGCCATTTATGGCATTAGAGAAGTTGACCAGTTTCATACCATTATCATTGATGGAAACAACTATGCTTGTGCTCAAAAATGGGAAGAATACAGCGATGGTTTAAAATATTTAGAAGACCCTAGCAATAACCTATTATTTGACGCACACTGTTATTTTGACAATGATTGTAGCGGAACTTATGCCAATGGATATAGCAGCAATATTACTGCCCAGATTGGCGTAGAAAAAGTAGCTCCATTTATCAACTGGCTTAAAGCCAACAACAAAAGAGGCTATATAGG
>CAMFKK010000373.1 GCA_945957225.1 uncultured Sphingobacteriia bacterium
CAGTTTTTCCATTTTAGGATTATTAAGGTATGTTTGCCAGTCTTAAAAAACCAAAACCGTATGCAATTTAATCGGATCAATAACATTGTTGGTTGGGTAGTGGCTTTTGTAGCCTGTACCGTGTATATCATGACCGCCGAAGCGGGTGGAAGCTTCTGGGATTGTGGTGAGTTTGTAAGTAGTTGTTTTAAACTGCAGATTCCGCATCCACCGGGAGCCCCCTTATTTGTCATCTTAGGTAGGGTATTTATTGTTCTATTTGGAGACAATCCGCTTACAGCAGCTAAAGCCGTGAATGTGATGAGTGCATTGGCTAGTGGTTTTACTATTCTTTTCTTGTTTTGGACCATTACACATTTTGCCCGCAAAATTGTGCAGGTAAAAACAACGGATACCTTGAGTAGCTACCAAATCTGGTCTATCATGGGCGCCGGTGTAGTAGGTGCTTTGGCTTATACGTTTTCTGATTCATTCTGGTATAGTGCTGTTGAGGGTGAAGTGTATGCGCTTTCTAGTTTCTTTACGGCCATTGTTTTTTGGGCAATCCTTAAATGGGAAAACCATGCTGAGGAAGAAGGTGCTGACAAATGGATTGTCTTTATCTTCTTTATGATGGGTCTTTCTATTGGGGTTCACTTGTTAAACTTATTGACCATTCCAGCCATTGTGATGGTGTATTATTTTAAAAAGAAAGACAGTTTTAATTATGCCAATTTGCGTAAATGGTTTTTACGCATCATCGCCATTGGCGGTGGATTGGCTTTTATAGGAGCATTGGTAATTGCTAACGGAGAAGTGAATGAAGACCGTGGTTTAACTATGGATGGTACCATGGGTGGTTTGATGATTTTTGGAACTTTGGCTGCAATAGGTTTATTGTACTTGATAGAAAACTGGAAAAAAGACCAGAAAGCACATTATGGTGGCATCTATATTTTCTTTGTAATTGGATGTGCTATCACAGGAATTGTTCAAGTTGGTGTTATTCAATACACGGTAAAATTAGCAGGTAGTTTTGATCGTTGGTTTGTCAATGGAATGGGATTGCCTTTCTTTAGTGGGTTCATTACCTTTTTTGTTCTCTTGGCTGCTTTAATAGGCTATGGCTTAAACTATGCTGCTAAAAAGAATTGGGCTTATCTACGCATTAGTCTTTGGTCCTTGGCTTTTATGTTGATTGGTTATAGCACCTATGTTACAACCATGATTAGAAGTAATGCCAACCCTTCTGTGGATATGTACAATGTAGACAACCCCATGAGTTTAGTTGGTTACTTAGGAAGGGAACAGTATGGAGATTTTCCGTTGGTCTATGGACAAAAGTTTAATGCCCAACCAGTTGATGTGAAAAACGGCTCTATGAAATATGAGAAAGCCCGTGACAAATACATAGAAATTGGACCTGATAGAAAATACTTATACCAAGCAGAAGATAAAATGGTGTTTCCAAGGGTTTGGGATGCAAGCAATGATCAGAATCACGCAGATTATTACGCTTATTTCCTAAATATTAATCGTCTAAAAGACGGTGGATATGATCGTTCTCCAACACAGGCAGATAACGTAAAATTCTTGATAGGTTATCAGTTCTATTGGATGTATTTCCGCTATTTTATGTGGAATTTCTCCGGTAAACAAAATGATGTTCAGGGAATGTTCCTGGGCAATATTCGTGACGGTAACTGGATTACAGGTATTTCATTAATTGATAATCTACTATATGGTGACCAGTCATTGATGCCAGATAGCATGAAAAACAATAAAGCCAATAACAAACTCTTCTTATTGCCATTTATCCTTGGTTTGATTGGGTTGTTTTATCAGTTTAAACAACGCGGTGATGATGGCGTAGTGAACTTCTTAATGTTTTTCTTTACCGGATTTGCCATTGTGATTTATCTAAACCAAGCAGGATACCAGCCACGTGAACGTGATTATGCGTATGTTGGATCCTTCTATGCATTTGCCGTTTGGATTGGTCTTGGCGTATTAAAAGTGCGTGATTGGTTTGCTTCTAAAATATCTCAGCAAGTGGCTGCCATTGCAGCAACCGTGCTTTGTTTCTTTGCGGTACCAACCTTGATGGCACAGCAGGAATGGGATGACCATGACCGTAGTCAAAAAGTATTGTCACGTGACCTTGCCAAAGACTATTTAGAAAGCTGTGCACCCAATGCCATTTTGTTCTCCTTTGGCGATAATGATACTTATCCACTTTGGTATGCCCAAGAAGTAGAAGGTATTAGACCTGATATTCGTGTCATAAACTATAGCTTATTAGGAATTGACTGGTATATTAACCAGTTGCGATATAAAGTAAACCAGAGTGATAGCATTGATGTCATTTGGTCTCCTGAACAAATTGAAGCTGGAAAGCGAGACTATATTGTGTACTCACCAAGACCCAATATTCCAGAAGATCGTTACTATGACTTGTATGACGTCATGAAAAATTATGTGGGTAGTGATGACGCTGATAAACTGGATAATAGCAGAGGTTCTGAACCATTAAATAGTTTCCCAGTTAGAAAGTTTGCTGTACCCGTTGACAAAGACTTTGTTTTGAAAAACAAAGTAGCCAATGCTACAGATAGTATTGTTGGAGAAATGAGATTTGATATTCCCAAGGGCTCATTAATGAAAAATGACTTGGCTGTATTGAATATTATTGCTGCCAACAAATGGAAACGTCCTATCTATTTTACCAATCCTGGTGTGGATCTTGGTTTTGACCAGTTCTTAAGAAGGGATGGCTTGAGTTTCCGTTTGGTGCCTGTTCAAAATAGTCGAGTGAATACAGATTGGATGCTATCAAAAGCCTTGAACAATTTTGCCTTTGGTAATGCCAATGTAAAAGGAGTATATTTTGACGAAGAAAACCGTAGACATCTCAATACAATTAGAAATGCCTATGCTGAATTAGCCATTGACCTTTCTGCCAAAAACAGAAAAGACGAAGCTAAAAAGGCCTTGCAATTGGTTGATAAAATGATGTTAGAAGAAAACTTCTCTTATGGTATGGTTAGCCGTGGCAATATGCATAACAAGAATTCATTACTTTTCTTAGAAGCCTGTTTGATGGCTGGTGATACTACCTTGGCAAATAAAGTGGCAGCTTCTGTTAAAAAAGATTTGCAACAGCAAGTGAAGTTTTACAATGGCCTAACAGGCGATAAAGTAGAACAAATGGCTGACGAAAAACGAATGGCAGAGAGTTATTTGCAAGGACTAGAACAAATTCAGACCATTTACAATCCTAGGATTCAAATACCAGGAAAGATGATGGCTGCTGACTCAGTAAATAAGTAAAACTCAAATTTGAAAATAGTTTTATGGATGCCTGGACCTTAGTCCGGGCATCTTTTTTTAGAACTTATTCTTTAATTCTTTGTTATTCCTTCCAGTAGTTTCCAATTCTTTTGTAGATTCCCATTATGATCGGACATCGTTTTCTTCAGTTTCAACCAAGCCAAAGTGCCGGCTCAAAATTTGAGCAATTGCTTGATATTTTTACGCAATTGCTCACGCATACCAATGGC
>CAMFKK010000374.1 GCA_945957225.1 uncultured Sphingobacteriia bacterium
CAAAAAACTGGTTTCTCAAATAAAAAGAGGCTGCCCCTTTTGAGACAGCCTCTTTAAAAAACTATTGAAAATCCTATTCAAATTAATATCCGGCATTCTGGGTATACAATCCAGACCTGGTATCTAGTTCTGCTTGAGGAACTGGATAAATGATATAATTTTTATTAAAGGGTTGCATTTGCTTTAACACGTCTTCTGTTGCAATCCAAGCGGGAATGGTAGTTTCAATAGTACCACTGCGCACCAGATCATGCCAACGGTTACCCTCATTACCAAACTCTTTTCTGCGTTCTGCAAATAACTGCGCCAAAGTTACACCTGTTGCTGCACCAGTAATACCAGCGCGATTACGCACCTGAGTTACAATAGCATCCACATCCGCTTGCGTACCACCTGTTGCCCCTCTAAGAATACATTCAGCTTTCAGTAGTAATACATCTGTGTAGCGGCTAACAATAAAGTTAATGGGCCAGTCTGTACGTACTGCTGGAATCTTAGTAATGTCTATCCATTTCTTTTCAAATGAGCGGGTTTCGGTCACACCATTATAAGTAAAACCTGTCTGAATATAAAACGGCTTACGTAAATCTGCCGCAGCAAACGCGTTTAAGAAATCCGTTGAAACGGGTCTGATCAACAAACCACCTTGAATAGCTTTACCTTGAGAAAGGAACCATGTATCTGGAACAGTAATCCAAGGGAAAGTAGCACCCACTGCTGGGCTAAGACCATTCACATACTGTACATCAAAAATCACTTCCGGATTATTCTCATTGGTGAATGAGAAAATATTGGCATAACTAGCACCAAATGCATATTTGTTAGAAGCGATAATTTCATTCAACAAGGTTAATGCTTGGTTCCATTCTGAAACACCAAGACCGGGACCATTAATGCCATAAGTGGCTCCAGAGCGGGTCATGTGCACCAAGGCCAAAATAGATTTTGCAGCCCATTTAGTAGCCCTTCCTTTATCTCCTGCTGCTGCATATACATCAGGCAGGTTGGCACTTGCAAATTGCAAATCTGAAATAATCAGATTGTATACATCGGCAACTGGACTTCTTTTAATGGTGGCAGCTTCAGCGGCTGTTAAAGGATGATCAGCCAACGGCACTTCACCAAAATAGCGAACCAAATCAAAATAATAGAAAGCTCGTAAGAATTTGGCTTCTGCTTCTATCTGTGTTTTTAATGAAGCAGGAGAAATTACAGATCCTTTTGCAGTTAATTGTTCAAGCAAAGCGTTGGCACGATAGATGCCATTGAAATTGGCATTCCAGGCCTCCACCACATAGACATTACCGCTAATGGTTTTCTGAAAATTGTTAATGGGCTCCCAGTCACGAGGACCATCGGCGGTAGCGTATAAATTATCAGACCTGGTTTCAGACAGGTTAATCAATCTGTCTGGATACCCTCTCAGGTCATTATAAACGGCGTTGATGCCATTGACAAACTCACTGGTTTGTGAATAGAATGTAGCTGTTGTTGCAGAGGACAATGGAATCTGGTCTAGTTTCTTTTCACAAGAGACCAATACCATTATTGTTGATATAAGAAAACATATTTTTTTCATGATCGTCATTTTTTGGGTTGATTAAAATGTGAAGTTCAGACCAAAGATGAAAGACTTTGGAATGGGCAATCCACCATAGTCAGATGCTTCAGGGAAAGCAGAGCTTCCACTAACGTCTGTGTTGGTTGCTTCAGGATTAAATCCACCCTTGTATTTGTCGTAACCAAAGAAATTTTCCAGTGACAAGTAAGCCCTAGCAGACTGGATTAATTTTCCTTTGAACACTTGTCCAAAATTGTAACCCAATGTAATATTTCTGATACGCAGGTAATCTGAAGAATACATCCAGTCAGTATTCTTGATTCTGCCAAATGTAGAATAAGCTTTACTCACAACACCTGCACCTGGATTGGCAGCAGAGAACCAACGATCTCTATAAGTTCCTAATGCATTATCGGTAAACCCTTGACCAGTTCTACCCAATGCCCTACCTAACAAAGAATATAATTGACCTCCGTTTTGACCTTGGATTAAAATACTTAAATCAAATCCCTTGTATTTGAAAGTATTGGTAATTCCCCAAACATAATCAGGGTTTGGCTTACCAACTATCATACGATCATTGGCATCAATAGCACCATCGCCATTGGCGTCAAAATATTTAGGATCTCCTTCTGTTTCACCTGACATGATGGGTGCTTTTTTGGCAATATCATCAGCAGAAAGAATACCAACTTGTTTTACCACAAAAATGCTATACATAGGGTCGCCAATTCTTAGGATACTATGGTTAATATCTAATGAAGAAGGAATCAAAATTTGAGATTGTCCACCTGGTAAGCTCACCAATTTATTAGCATTATGACTGAGGTTTACAGAAGTAGACCACTCAAACGCACCAACCATGTTTTTGCTAGACACTTGCAATTCCCAACCATTATTTCTTGCACTACCTGCATTACTCAAATAAGAAGTAAATCCAGTGGCCGCTAAAATTGGAACATTCAATAATAAATCTGTACTCAATCTGGTATAATAATCAAAAGAAACTGATAACCTGTTTTTCAAAACAGTCAGGTCAAATCCTGCGTCAAATGTTTCTGATTTCTCCCAAGCCAAATCTGGGTTGGTAATACTATTGGGCGCTTGACCAATGGCGGCTACACCATTGAAAGTATAGTTAAAAGTTCCAAGGGTACTAATGGTACTATAGTTACCAATATTGTAGTTACCAGACTTACCCCAGCTTGCCCTCAATTTCAAATCATTGATAACAGTAACTTTTTTCATGAAGTCTTCTTCACTCACTCTCCATCCAAGAGATGCTGATGGGAATAAACCCCAACGCGTGTTAGAACCAAATCTGGAAGAACCATCTCTACGCATACTGGCAGTTAGCAAGTATTTGTTGCGATAGCTATATTGCATTCTTCCAAAATAAGAGATCAATACATTTCTTGCTTCTGAAGTATTACCTGTAACACCATTGGCATCTGATAAAGTGGTAATGGCATTACCACGGAATCCACCAACAGAAGACATGGTAACAGCATCAATTTTGTCTACGTTATAAGACTGACCCAATAACACGGATACATCATGTGATCCTGCAAATACTTTGTTATAAGACAAGGTATTTTCATTTACAAATGTCTGCTTTCTATAACTGTTATATGAACCTGAAGTTAGGGTTGATCCACCTCCACTAGAAGGAGCTGCTTGTCTGGTTAACACAGAGCTAGCTACTACATAGGGAACATAGGATTTACTATTATTATCTGTATTGTCAAAGTTGACTGTGGTTTTAAAATTCAACCCATTAATAATTTGGTATTCGCCGTACAAGGAAGCAATGGTTCTGAAACGTTTTGTTTCACCAATTATATTTTGCAATTTACCAATGGAACTGTTGGCAGAGGTACTCCAACGGTATTGTCCATTATTGCCAACATTGGGATACAATCCCATGGCTGTCTCTTATACACATCTCCGAGCCCACGAGACCGGAGCCTATCTCG
>CAMFKK010000375.1 GCA_945957225.1 uncultured Sphingobacteriia bacterium
TTGGCTTTCTCTTTATAAAAATCTGCGTCATCATTTTCAAACATGGTCAAACCCCAACCGCCTTTGTCTGAATGACCCAGTGCAGGAACCGGTGTGCCTGCTAGAAAATTACCATAGACTTTATAGCCGGGGCATTCTAATTCCGCTTCATACCAAACCGATGGTTGCGCAAAAGCAATATGCGTATCATTAGAAAGAATGGGTTTGCCTGACTTGGTTTTTGAACCCGCAATCACCCAACCATTGGAACCAAAAAAGGGAGGATAAGGCAGGTTCTCTTGCAGTCTTCCTACCTGTGCAGCCATACTAGTTAGGTTTTTAGCAGATGCTTGCAGCGATGCTTTCTCAGAAGCTTGTACTGGAATCAACTGAGTACTATCAGGCCAATTTTGCAAAACATCATTAAAATAGTCCATGCCAAATTTGCTGGCAATGGTGGTGGCAACAGCTTCTGCACGGAAGGCACCCACAAAAGTATAACCCATAAAACCCACAATGATCTCCATGTCTTCCATGGTGAATTCCGTTTTAGGAATCCCTGCAATGGTATATTCAATTGGGGTCTTGCCTGCTTTAATATATTGGTTAATGCCTTTTAAATAAGCTTTGGCTGCTTTTACAAATGGCGCATTGGGATCTTTGTATACTTCTGCCAATGTGAGTTTGGCCTGCTCTCTAAAACTAAGCATTCTAAAAAACTTGTCTGAGGCCAAAGCCTTGTCACCAAAGAGTTCTGCCAATCTACCATCGGCCAAGCGACGCAGCATTTCCATTTGAAACAACCTGTCTTGCGCGTGTACATAACCAAATGCATAGAAGAGGTCTTCTTCATTCTGTGCATAAATATGCGGTATGGCATAATTGTCATAAAGCACTTCTACTTCTGCGCTCAACCCTGGCAATTGCAGGTTGGCATTATAGTCCGGTTTTAAATTTTGCAAATAAAAATAGCTGCCGGCACCGGCAACAACAATCAGAATCAACAAAGCAAGTAAGATGCGTTTGAACAGTTTCATGGCAAGCATTTAGAAGCAGTAAGTTAGAAAAAAGCTGGCAGAATATTTTCATTCTGCAGCAGCTGTTTAAATTAGGCGGAAGCCCTTTTCTTTTTAGACAGAAAATAGACCGGTATACCAATGGCTGTTATTAGCAAACCCAATAAAGAATTAATAATGGGTGCGCTACCGTCTCTATAGTGTTGGATATCTGTAATCAAGGTGCTGCACAAAAAGAAAGCCACAAATGCTACAAAACAAATGGGCACTAAGGGATAGCCCCAAACCTTGTACTGACGCGGAAAATCTTTCATGCGGCTGCGTAGTAAAAATACACCAAGCCCACTCATGCCATAAAAAAACCAGCTCACAAAAATGAGCATATCGGTGAGCATATCAAAAGAACCACTGATGATCAACACTACCGTCCAAATAGCGTTCAACCATAATGCATTACCTGGTGTACCAAACTTAGGCTGCGTCTTTCCTGCCCATGCAAATAGTCTATTACCATCGCCCATGGCATAAGTAACCCTTGCCGTTGACAGTACATTGGCATTGGTTGAACCAAGGGTTGAGAGGATTACTAATAATGCTATCAAGGATCCACCTATTAATCCCCAGGTAACTGTTGCAGCTTCAGATGCCACAAAAGGAGAAGTTGCCAATTGTCCAATAGGCAATACATAGATATACGCCAGATTTACTAGCGTATACACCAATATGCAAAAGCTCAATCCTAAGAATAAACTGCGGGGAATATTGCGCTGCGGATTTTTAACCTCCCCTGCTACAAAACAAATATTATTCCAACCATCGTATCCCCAAAACGCACCAGAAATGGCCGCCATATAAGCACCTACCATGGCCCATCCTTGTGGAGATGTTGGTAAGGTTTCATGCAAGTGCTGCATAGAACCCTTTCCTGAAAACAGGATTCCACCAATTAACAACACAATGGCCACCGCTTTTAAAATGGTGAGGAATCTTTGCAAGGCACCACCATAGTTGACACTGAAATAATTAATAGTAGTGAGTATTAAAATCAACAAAATGGTCATTGATTTAACACCCAAATTTTCTAAAGGATGAATATCACCTATATATGGAATATGCCAAATAGTTGCCAATTCTGCAGCTGGAGCAAGTCTGGGTAATTCTATAAAATAATTGATGTATTGAGAAAAGACCCATGCCACTGAAGCGTTACCCGCTGTGTTAAAAACAGCAAAGGCACTCCAACCATATAAAAAGGCAAAACCATTGCCATACATTTTTTGAAAGAACACATATTGCCCACCGGTTTCGGGAAACATACAAGCTACTTCTGCATTGCTCAATGCCCCAAATAGTGTAACCACACCTGCTACTACCCATGCACTTAATAACAACCAAGGTGATCCTAGCTGAGAAGCCATGAGTGCGGGTTTCATAAAAATGCCAGAGCCAATAATTCCACCTATCACTAGGGCAATAGTGGTATTAGCAGATAAACTACGTTTTAGTTCAGACATGCTTGAATGATTGTGCTATCAGGGAATGAAAATGGTGCGTGCCTTGTTCCCGATGCACGGCATACCTACCGTGTTTGTAAAATCTTGAGCGAATGCCCTTTTGAACATTCTGTACTACTTCTTCGTCTTCGGCTTCTACGCTACTCAAACCAGATCCAGCACCTTGCTCCAGTTTACTATCGTCGTAGACAAAACTCAAAAATCGCACTTTGGTAGTAGTTGGTGTTAAAGGTTCAATCACATTCAATGACAATCCCCAAGGATAAAAATTGAACATGAGATTGGGATAGACCCAGAAATAATAGGCAGCTACATTTTTGCCGTAATCTGGCGATGTGGCAGGAATATCAAAAACTGTATCTGAATCCTTTGCTATTCCTAATTGCAAATTGGCATAAGGAAATAATTCCGTGCTATAATTTTTAAAATCAATCACAGCATTTAATGCAGGATGCACAAAGGGAATATGGAATCCCTCTAAATAATTCTCACAATAGAGTGCCCAATTGGCCTGAACTTCAAACTCCTGACCCAAGTCTGGGCGATGCACCAACTTGTCTAAGGGCAACCAATTAACCCGATCCATCATCTCTTGAAAATAAGCCCCAGCAGGCATTACAGGATTTAAACTGGTAAAATATAGCCCCGCCCATTCAAACAAGGGCAGTTGATGCAGGTGATTGTTTTCAGGAATAAAATTTTCAACCTCTCTGAATTCTGGCATGGAAATAAATGTTCCATTTAAATGAAACAGTCTTCCATGATACTTACATCTGATTTGTTTGGTATGGCAGGCTTCATAACAAAGTAGGTTACCGCGATGGTTACAAACATTGGGAAGACAGTGCGTTTTACCTTCTTGGTCCTTGGTGAGGATCAAGGGTTCATCCAGATATTTTTCCAATAAAACAACGGGCTGCACCTGTCCAGGATGTTGCACTTGCTCTTTGTGACCAAGATATTGCCAGCTCTTGGCAAAAATGGTTTCTTTAGACGCTTCAAAATACTGGGCATCTAAATAGAAT
>CAMFKK010000376.1 GCA_945957225.1 uncultured Sphingobacteriia bacterium
GGATCCCCAGCCTGTTTGCTAGTTCAAGCATTCTGATCTGTTCATGGGTTCTAATATTACCCGTTTCATCTGGTGGAACATTCACTATTAAAATATTGTCATTGGCTGTTCCCCAATAAAACAATTCTTCTAATTCATCTACTGGTCTTGCGGCAAGCACCTGTTTTTTCTGAAACCAGTTCCATCTATCTGACAAGCAAATGGTGTGTTCAAAAGAAAGGTAATGTAACTGACCCTTCCAATCATAATATTTAGGGTCATCCCATCTAGCAAAATTGGGGTCCTTGATTCTAAAGTCAATAGGATAATACCTAATGGGATCTCCCTTGGTAAAATCTTTGGGTTGTCTAATAGCACTATGGTTCTCCGGTTTTCCAATGGAATGATTCACCGTAAGTAAGATATTTTTTTGCAGAGATTTTACATGCTGATATACCCCTGGTAAATCCCATTCCGCGTCTTTTTTATTCCAACCACCATCAAACCATAGTTCAGAAATCTCTCCATATTGGGTCAAGAGTTCTGTTAATTGCTTTTTCATATAGTCCAAATAGACAGGCGTGTTTTTATAGCTGGGTTCATGTCTATCCCATAGTGAATAATACAAGCCCAGTTTCAAACCATATTTCTTGCATGCCTTAGCTACTTCACCAACAACATCTGTTGGAACACTTGTAGCAGCTACATCATAGTCAGTGTATTTACTATTCCATAAACAGAATCCATCATGGTGTTTGGTTACCAAGATTACATATCTAAAACCTGCCTCCTTGGCAAATTTTACCCACTGGTCACAGTCTAAATTGGTTGGTTTATAAGAATTGGCAGGAAGGGTTCCATCAGACCATTCGGTTTCATTAAATGTATTCAGACCAAAATGGATAAACATGCCATAGCCGCGTTCTACTTGAGCCAATTGAGAGAGAGTCATTACACCTTTGGATGTTTGACTTAATGCTGAATGGCATAGAAATAAACAAGCGATTAACAATATTCTAAACATGGATTCAATTTTATCACCCTACTAAAAGTATAAAATCCAAGTTAGTTTATTGTTATTTGCTAATCTTCAAATCCCTAAAATAACCCTCAGTACCAATTTCTACCCAAAGTCCAATGCTGCCGTTTTTTGAACTGCCCAACATATCATTGACTAGGAAAGCAGGTTGTTCTTGTTGATTAAGATATAAGCGAGCTTTCTTATCTTGAAATACTATGCGCATGGTAATCCATTCCTCCAATCCAATATTTGCATAGGTCTCATATAAACCGTTGGCTTCTTTTCTAAGTCTATTAAATCCATAATTGGGGTAAGCAAAATATTGCACGGAGTGATTGCGTCTAAGTTGGTCATCGGCCCTGCCATTACTAGGTCTTAAATAAATGGCGTCAAAATTTTTGTTGTCTTGATCAATTCTATAAGCCAAACCTATAAAGCCACGAGCTGCGGGGAAAGAATTATTTTCCATAATCTTACTCAAGACTTTTACTTCAATGCTGCCGTTTTCTAAATTGAGATTGCTGAGCTTTACAAAACTTGGTCCGTCTACTGTTGCGTCCAGATTTTTCTCATCAAATGGAAAGGCAACCAAGTCTCTTTCCACCTTTAGCACATTGGTATAGTTTCCAAGGGTGACTATGCTGGCTTTGGTATTCACCAGTTCAAATTCCTTTTTCTCCCAATTAATTTTTTGTGCAAAAGTCTGTACTAAAAAACATACAAAAACCAGAAAAGAGAGGAATATTCGAAGCATCTTTTTTGACAAAACTAAGGCCTTAAGTGAATTTTGGTAATCAATTCTAGCATAGAGGCAATTTGGTGCCTAATTTGTTTAAACAGTTTTGCATTTTTAACCTGATAAAAACTAATTTACAAAACGGAATAGAATCCTTGTTTAGTAAATTCAACCAATAAAACAAGCACATGCCAAAGTATACCCTTTTTGTCAATGGTCAATCCATGTCAGTAGAAGCAGACGCAGATACCCCATTATTATGGGTGCTGCGTGATCATTTGAATTTGGTTGGAACCAAATTTGGATGCGGTGTGGCCCAATGTGGCGCGTGCACCGTTCATATGAATGATGTTGCCATGCGTTCATGCTCTCTCCCAGTTTCTGCAGTGGGATTGAATAAAATTGTGACTATTGAGGCCCTGAGTCCTAAAGGAGACCACCCCTTGCAACAGGCTTGGGAAGAATTGGATGTGGCACAGTGTGGTTATTGTCAAGCAGGCCAGATTATGGCAGCTGCAGCACTGCTTAAAAAAATCCCCAATCCAACAGACAAGGATATTGACGATAATATCAGCAATATCTGCCGCTGTGGTACACAGGTAAGAATTAGAAAAGCCATTCATTTAGCCGCTAAAAATCAAGTAAAATGAAGCAAGAATTAACCAGAAGAAATTTTCTGAGGGTATCTGCCATTACTGGTGGAGGAATGATGCTCAGTCTTTCTTTTTTAAATAATACCGCCAGCGCTGAAACCGTTGCTGATACTGCATTTTCACCAAATGTCTATATTAAGATTGGTACCGATGGTAGCATTTTAATCCTAGCACCCAATCCGGAAATTGGCCAGGGTGTCAAAACTTCATTGCCCATGATTGTGGCTGAGGAGCTTTGCCTGGATTGGAAAAAAGTACAAGTAGAATTAGCGCCTTTGCAAGCTGGATTTGGCAGACAAACAGCAGGAGGTAGCGGATCAGTAAGAGGAAGGTTTACAGACTTGCGTAAAGCAGGAGCAACTGCCAGAGAAATGTTGGTTGCAGCCGCAGCGCAAACTTGGAGCGTACCTGTCACAGAATGTATAGCAGATGATGGTATGGTAATACACAAATCCAGTGGCAAGAAATTAGCCTACGGCGATTTGGCCGCAAAAGCAGCAACTCTGGAAGTTCCTAAAAATCCAACACTCAAAGACAGCAAGGATTTCAAATATCTTGGTACCCGTGTTAAAGACGTGGATGCCCATAAAATAGTAACAGGTCAACCCCTGTATGGCATTGATACCAGAAAAGAAGGCATGCTATACGCCATGGTGTCAAGACCACCAGCCTATGGTAAAACCCTTGGAAGCGTGGATGATACTGCTGCCCTAAAAGTGAATGGTGTAAAGCAAGTAGTCAAACTCAAAAACTCCGTTGCAGTTCTAGCAACTTCTACTTGGGCTGCCAAAAAAGGAAGAGAAGCGCTGGTGATTCAATGGGAGGCCAAAGAAAAACTTGAAAACTCGGCCGAGCAGTTTGTGGCTTTTAAGGAAATGATAGAGAAAGGCGCTACTGCTCCAAACAGAAAAGATGGAGATTGGGAAGCTGCACAAAAACAAGCTGCCAAAACAATTGAAGCCATCTTTGAATTGCCCACTTTATCACATGGACAAATGGAGCCACTCAATTTTTATGCCGATGTGCGTGAAGATAAAGTGGAACTTTTTGGACCAACCCAAGTACCAGATTCGGTAAGAAAGCAAGTAGCAGATATATTAAAAATTGCGGAAGATAAAATCTCTATCAGTTCACCAAGACAGGGT
>CAMFKK010000377.1 GCA_945957225.1 uncultured Sphingobacteriia bacterium
GGAAAAGACCCTGCATTATATTCCGGATACCCATTTGAAAATTGCAGATGCCAAGCGAGGCGATATTGGCAATACTTCTTCTCAATACGCCAAAACATTTTTTGAAGTACTACCATTTGATGCAGTTACGGTTGCGCCTTATATGGGAGAAGATAGCGTGAGACCTTTTTTAGAATATAACAATAAATGGACCATTGTTCTGGGTTTGACTTCTAATGCTGGAGGAAATGACTTTCAGCAATTGATGGTGGGTAATGCCTATCCAGAATCAACCATGGTTCCTAATCTAACTCTAGGCAATACAGAGAAAAGACTTTACGAAAAAGTATTAGAAAAAGTGGCGTCTTGGGGAAGCCCTGAAAATCTCATGTTTGTGGTAGGAGCCACCAGAGCAAGTGACTTAGAACATATTAGAACCATTATCCCTGAACATTTTTTATTGGTACCAGGAGTTGGAGCACAGGGTGGCAGTTTAGAAGATGTTTCAAAATATGGAATGAACAAGAATTGTGGCTTACTGGTCAATGCCAGTAGGGCTGTGATTTTTGCTAGTTCTGGAACAGATTTTGCGCAAAAAGCCACAGAAGTTGCAGCAGGTTATGCAACAGAGATGAAGACATATTTGCAAAGCTAATCTTGGGATTATTTTGTCAATTGCTTTGCCAAAATAGCTGCAAGTTCTCCTGCCCAAACTGCATGTGATTTAGCAGAATAATGCAATTGATCTGCCGCCAATAAACTGGTATCATTTTTTGCCAATCTAGTTTGCTCAGTGATATTGATAAAATGACATTGGTATTTGCTGGCAAAGTTTTGACAGATTAAATTAAAGGCATCAATTTCTTTACTAGCATTTCCAATTGACCGCTTGCTAGCAAAAGGCGTTACACTCCAGTCAGGAATTGAAATGACCACCACATGTTTACTATTGCCTCCTGCAAAATGAATGGCTTTTTTAAGCAAGAATTCAAAATCATTTTCAAATCCCTTGATAGGTAATCCCCGATATTGGTTATTAACCCCAATTAATAAGCTTACAAAATCATAGCTATTTTCTAATTGCTGATTCAGAATATGATCAGCCAATTCAAAACTAGTCCAACCCGTTTGGGCAATTATTTCTGGGGCGTGAAAATGAAGCCCTTTTTTGCGCAATAGCTGAATGGTTTGATAAGGGAATCCTGCGTGTAGGGGCACCGATTCACCAATGGTATATGAATCACCCAAGCAAAGCATACTATTGATATGGCTACTCATTAGAAATGTGATTTTAGAATACTATAAAATTGGTAAACGTCTTCAAAGCTACAATAGAGTGGTGCTGGTGCAACTCTAATGACACCTGGTTCACGATAGTCTACAATAATGCCATTCTCAATCATTTTATCGTGTATAGCCCTACCTTGGTCTTTAAAATACAAACTTAATTGTGCGCCACGCCATTGAGGATCCGAAGGAGTAATAATTTCAAAATTCAAATTGGGCAATTGCTGTAATAACCACTCTAAATAGGCGGTGAGTTGGATACTTTTTTTGCGTAAACGATGTATGCCCGCTTCGTCAAAAATGGCCAGTGATGCTTTTAACCCAATCATATTAAAGACCTGGGTAGTACTGATATTCCAACCACTGGCATCGGCCTTGGCCAAAAATCCTTTTTCCATTTTGAACCTGGTTTTTTCATCATTGCCCCACCAGCCCGCAAGTCTAGCGGTATTGGCATTTGAAGCCCATTGTTCGTGTACAAAAACCCCACCCACGGCACCAGGTCCAGCATTCAAATATTTATAACTACACCAAACCGCAAAATCTACTTGCCAATCATGCAATTGCAATGGAATATTACCTGCCACATGGGCCAGATCAAAACCAGCTATGGCACCCACACCGTGTGCTGCTTTTGTAATAGCTGCAAGGTTATAGAATTGACCCGTATAATAATTGATACCACCCATCATTACCATGGCCAATTTTCCTCCTGCTTTTGCAATGGCCTCTATAATATCTTCTTCGTGTAATAATTTTTCACCTTCTCTAGGGCTGATTTCAATAATGGCTTGTTCAGGATCCAACCCAAAATGTTTGACCAAGGTTTCAATAGCGTATTGATCAGAAGGAAAAGCCCCAGCTTCCATGATAATCTGGTATCGGTCAATGCTGGGTTTGTAAAAACTCAACATCAACAAATGCAAGTTAACAGTTAAGCTATTCATTAAAGTGATTTCCTTTGTGCTAGCACCCATTAAGGAAGTCAAAGAGGGTTGTAGATATTCATGGTATCTTAACCAAGGATTGGTGCCCCCAAAATAACCGCCCACCGCTAAATTTTGCCAGGTCTTCATTTCTACTTCAATAGCGGCAGCTAAAGTCTTGGGTTGAAGTCCTAAGGAATTACCACAGAAATAAATAGTATCTTTTCCCTGGTGTTGAGGAAAATGGAATTGAGATTTAAATGGGGCCAAAACATCTGCTTGATCAGCAGCTTGTGCATAAGCTATGCCAGATTGAAACAAGTTATTTGTCATAAATGCTTTCTAAGGTTGGGTATTCTTTTCAGTTTGCCATTACTAAAATAGTCATAGCAGTATTCAATATTGTTGGCAAAACCCATTCTTGTCATCAAGATTTTTTGGGTTTACCGGGGGTAAAGCTACCAATAGGAGCCGTATACCAAGGATGAATTTCTGCCACTAGTCTACCAGATTTGATGGCTGGGTCAGTTTGTAATAGGGTTTCTAATTCAGTTTTAGAAGCACAATCAAAAATAAATAAACCCTGTGCCAGATTTTCTTCCGCAAAAGGGCCAGCTACTTTTAAAGTTCCAGCTTCATACAATCTATTAATATTGGCCATATGACCAGCTTGTATTTTGGCTGCCGTTAAAGAGTCCTGGTTGCGAACTGGTCCTTTTTTCAACAATACAAACCAAAATTGTTTAATCTGATTGGCAGGGTCCAATGCTTTCTTGTTTTGTGCCAATAAACAAAAAGGCAGCAAAACCAATACAGTTAAGATTATTTTTTTCATGGCTTAGCACTTGATTCAATTAAAAATACAACAAATCAGCATTAAGCCTAGATACAAGATAGATAATTGTTTATTTGACGGGTGGTGTCCGGTTTTGAGGCGAATCTAGTATTTTCAATGCCTAAAACTACTGTTATGCGTTTGATGGTATTCTTTTTAAGTCTATGTATTGCTACTTCCCTTTGGGCACAGCAAACCCCTGTTACAAAAGCCAATTATGCTGCTGCTGCAAGGTATTCACCAAAGAAATTGGAAAAACTGGTCTTTAGTTTAAATGTAGACCCACACTGGCTAAAAAAGTCAGACCGTTTTTGGTACATGTATGAAACTTCAGAAGGAAAAAAATGGTATATCGTTGATGCACTAAAAGGAGAAAAGAAATTGTTGTTTGACCAAGCTGCACTTGCTGCCAAACTCACAAAGATTACAGACGATCCCATGGATGCGCAACACCTGAATATAGACAGTATGCG
>CAMFKK010000378.1 GCA_945957225.1 uncultured Sphingobacteriia bacterium
AGCTGCTACTAAGCGCTCATAGGTTTGAGGAAACTGCAAACGCAAATAATGCTGGCGCGATGCTCTAATGGGCTTGTCTATGATCTTGGATAAACAATTGATTTCAGATAACAATAATGCTGGCTCATCACCTGATTGCCAAGAAGGATGAATGCCTAATGCGAAATTTTTGGATACTTGCTGAATAATAGTTTGCAATGCTTTATTGCTTGGCGCAATATTCTTGTCAACACCCATTCTTTTTGCTGCCAACAAAAAGAAATAATGCGGTTTCAATAAGAGTTCTTGATGCAGTGATTGTAAACGTGCAAACTGGTCAAAAGGATCTGCGGCATTCCCACTCAAGACTTTGGCCATTTCTAAAAAAGCCTCAAATTTTCCTTGATACAATGTTTTGAAAAAACCAAAAACCTGTTTGGCCAAGGGTTGGTTTAAATAGGCAAAAGCCAGGTCAATATCATAAGTAGGAATAAATTGGAATGGCATAGCTTGTAACCTAAAATCAGGGAACAATAATCTCAATTCCCATCCCAATGCTTTTATCCAACACTGAATCAATGGTTGATGCAAAAATCTGGCTTTAAATGCCAGTGAAGCTTCTGCCGGAAATCTACCATATTGGTCTTTTTCCTGGCTTAGATATTCTTCATATCGCGATAGCAAATAAAAAGCAGCAGCAAATAGATCAAAGGGAATGGTTCCGTCACTAGTTTTAAAAAATGCAGCAAATCCCTTCCATTGAATCAATTCAATTTCCTGGGCTGCTATGCCTGTTTCTTCCAATAATCCATGTGGATGAATCCATAAATTTCTAACGTCTAAAAACTCGTGCGAGTAATTGACCCTAGGACCATCGTGTTGCAAGAATGTTTGCTTATTAGCAGTCACCAATGCTTGCACGCCAAACAGTGTTGCTATTGTATAGTTTAACCTTGGGCTAATATTTGGTGCATAAATGGCTATCACTTTTTGTCCTGCCACATTTCACTAAATGTCTTATTGCTAAAGTCTAGATCTGACCTATGCGTAGTCCAACCTTTGAATACTTTATTGACTACCCAATTTTTCAATTTGGCATTTCCCATATTCATCATAGACCTATTTAGACTGGCGGTTTTCCAAGCCTTCCAAGCCAATCTTTCTGCTAAACTGCTATTGCCTTCTACCACCGCTTCATGTCTGTTGTCTAATAGCAATTCATGTAGGTTAATCCTTACGGGGCAAACTTCTGTACAATTGCCACAAAGTGAAGAAGCATAGCTTAAGTGTTTGTAATCCTTCATCCCACTTAAATGCGGTGTAATAACTTTTCCTATGGGTCCACTATACGTGGTCTCATAAGAGTGACCACCAATATTTTTATAAACAGGACAAGCGTTCAAACAAGCCCCACACCTAATACAATACAAAGCTTCTCTACTAGTAGGATTTTCCAATAAATTGGTGCGTCCATTGTCTAGTAGAATCACAATCATTTCTTCAGGTCCGTCTAATTCACCTGCCTGTCTTGGTCCTGTAACTATGCTATTGTAAACAGTAACTTTTTGACCCGTTCCAAATGTGGAGAGCAGGGGCCAGAATAAAGCTAAATCATGAATAGAAGGAATTACTTTTTCAATACCTACTACCACAATATGTGTTTTTGGAAAGGCACAACTCAAGCGTGCATTTCCTTCATTTTCTGTAACCGCAATGGCGCCAATATCTGCAATAATAAAATTGGCACCTGTTACGCCTACTTCTGCTTGCACATATTTTTCACGCAGTTTTTTTCTAGCTACTAGGGTGAGTTCTTCTGGAGAAAGACCTCCTGGTACACCCAGTTTTTCTGCAAATAATTTGGCAACGTCTTCCTTGCTCTTGTGCATAGCCGGCGTTACAATATGATAGGGTGGCTCACCATCTAATTGTTGAATATATTCACCCAAGTCTGTTTCTACACTTTCAATACCCTTTGATTCCAGATAGTCATTCAGGTGAATTTCTTCTGTAACCATACTCTTACTCTTGACCAAGGTTTTGCAATTACGTTCCTTGCAAATTTGACCAATGGCCTCCAAAGCTTGATCCTTATTCTCCGCCCAAATTACTTTTGCCCCCCTAGCAGTTATGCGCTTTTCAAAATTTTCCAAGTGCATGTCTAAATGCTCAATGGCATCCCATTTGCGGTTCTTGGCCTTTTCTCTGGTCAGCATTACATCTGTAAACTGTTTCTTACCAATGGGCACCACTGCATTGTACTTACCAATATTAAAATTGATTTTTCTCCTATGGTCTAGGTCTGCGGCCTTGATGGTGCTTTTAGCAATAAAGGATGCTGCTTTATCTGGCATGGGAAGATTATTTCTTTTTCTTTAATTCTTTGGCAGTGGCTTCTAGTGTTTCATAGAATTCCTCTCCGTATTTGCGAATAATAGATTCTTTTAAAAATACATAAACCGGCATTTTTAAATGCTTGCCCAAACTACAAGCCGCCGCACAAAGGTCTTCTCTTGGTTCATAGTTGAGGTATTCAATATCGGGATCCCTTTTGCTTTTTTGAATACGAATGGGAAACAAATGACAGCTGACTGGCTTTTTCCAATCTAATTTACCCTCATTATAAGCTTCTTCAATACTACACTTGATTACCCCCCATTGATCCCTATAGCCGTAAGCACAAATTTGACCATCAATAGTAGGTGTAACCCAACCAAATTCCTGGTCAAATAAGTATTTACCCTGACGCTCCACTTCTGCAATTCCCTCTGCTGTCATGTAAGGTTTGATTACCTCATAGTATTTCTTTAGTTTTTCCAGCTCCCATTTTTCCATGGGTGCTCCAGCGTCACCGTCTTCACAGCATCCGCCCTTGCATTTACTCAAATCACAGACAAATTGCTCGTCTATAATCTCCTCACTAATCAAAACATGGTCAATTGCTATCATTGGCTTCAAAATTCCTTCAAAGATAACGCCATTCTGCTTTCTGCGGAATTTGGAATATTTGATTATCTTTTAGCAAGAAATCAAGCAGATGACCAAAACTATCAGCACCTTTCTATTCAGCTGTTCCTGCCTTTTAGCGCTTGGACAAAGCAAACCCCGTATTGAGCGGAACCTTCATAAAAACGCACCGGATAGCTTTTTGGTTCGGTTCAAAACCACCAAGGGTAATTTTGACGTTAGGGTCTACAAAGACTGGGCGCCCTTGGGTGCAACTAGGTTTTATCAGCTGGTAAAATCCCATTTTTATACCAATATGTATGTGTTTAGGAGCACAGAAAAATATGCCCAGTTTGGCATTCAAAATGATACCGCACTCAACCGCTTCATGGACAAAAAAACCATTTTAGACGAACCCAATACCCATAGTAACCAGCGAAGTGCCATGGCATTTGCCACAGGGGGAGTAAACAACAGAACAGTGCATGTATACATTAACAAAATAGACAATCGTAGACTAGATACAATGGCTCAATCAAAAGCCTTCACTCCATTTGGAAGGGTGGTTAAAGG
>CAMFKK010000379.1 GCA_945957225.1 uncultured Sphingobacteriia bacterium
AGGTATAGATGATGATCCCATAGTTTTGATGCTGAATGATTTGATTTTGAAAGAACAGTTTTTCTGTGATCAACTAATCAAATTAGATAAGGCGGAATTGGCTTTGAATTATTTTAAACAACAGGCAATCTTACCTGCTTCTGATTGGTCATTACCCAAAATTATTTTTCTTGACATCAATATGCCAGTTATGGATGGCTGGGAATTTCTAGAAATTTTTACAAAGGATTTTACACAGTTTCATGATACTATAAAAGTGGTGATACTTTCTTCTAGTGTAAACCCCGCCGATTTGGAATTGGCAAAGAACCATCCATTAGTCATTAATTTTATTCCAAAGCCAATAGGTGAAACAGAATTGGAAAATTTAAAAAAGCACGAAAGCCTCGCTGCTTTTTTTTAACCCCTTCAAATTAATTGTTTAAACATTGGTCTATTTACTGCGCTTTTCTCAAGGCTTCAGATATGGCTTTTTCCAATAAAGGTTCCATTACTTTATAACCAGCAACAGTTGGGTGAACACCATCATTGGTTAAACTAGCTTTTAAGCCATTTCTTTCATCTACCATAGCACTGAAATAATCAAGATAAATAGCATTATTGGCAGCACACCAATTTCTTAACTTATCGTTTAGTGCCATAATTTTTTCAGCCGGCTTTAATCCAGGATTCCAAGGATAATCATAAACGGGTAATACAGAAGAAAGTATCACTTGAATCTTATTGGCTCTGGCTAATTCAGCCATTGATACCAAGTTTTCAAAAATCATCTCAACAGTAGTAGGTCCCGTATTCCCGGCAATATCATTGGTGCCACCAAGTATCACTACAACAGTTGGTTTCAAGTCTACAACATCTTGTTTAAATCTAACCAACATTTGAGAAGTAGTTTGACCACCAATTCCACGGTTAATATAGGGTCTTCCTTCAAAAAATTGGGGCAGCATATTAATCCAACCTTCTGTTATGGAATTACCCATAAATACAACACGCTTATCCCTAGAACTTGGCGGACCTAATTTTTTGTTTTCCGCTGTAAACCTATTGATATTGGCCCAATCATTGTGAAAGGCAAATTCCCATTTTTGATGATCCTCCTGCTCTTTAGTTGATTGAGCACTAACTATTGCAGATTTTTCAGATGGGTTGTTTTTTATCAGTCCTCTTTGCAATAACCAATCCCCAAAATCATCTACCCATTTATCTGTTGGCATTTGCAATTTTTTCATACCAAACCCATGTCCACCTTTTTCATAAACATGTAATTCAGCTGGTTGTTTTAGTGCTTGCCACCTACTATAAATATCCAAACTATGTGGCACCAATTGCATTTGGTCATCACTAGCAACGGCTATAAATGCAGGCATATTTTTGGTAGGAACTGCTGTTCCAATAGACATTGGGGCATATGCATAAATGGGGGCTACAAAATCAGGCAAACTGCTTTCTTCTGAATTATATACAACAGACATAGCAACTGTTCCGCCCGCAGAAAACCCAATGAACCCTATTTTATTAGGATCAATACCATATTCCCTAGCATGCGATCTCACATATTGAACAGCGGCTTGACCATCCTTCATGGCCAATTTGATAATGGGTCCATTTTCTACTTCCATTTTAGAGGGATTACCCACTTTTTCCATCATCTCTTTTGCTGGGTCATCCGTATTTGATTTAGCCAGTCTATATTTCAAAACAAATGCGGTTACTCCTCTAGCATTTAACCACTTTGCAAGGTCAATACCTTCACTATTAATTGATAATGCTTGAAATCCTCCGCCAGGAGCAATGATAATGGCAGTTCCATTGGCAATTGATGCAGGAGCTTTGAATACTAATAAACTAGGATCCACCACATTAAAGACTACTTGTGTATTAAACAGTTTTGAAAAATTTTCTTTCTCTGACCAATTCCATGATTCAGAACCAGGGGCTTTGCCTTTATACAAAGGAATTGCTTGCTGCGCGATGCTAGTTGACACCTGAAGCAAAAAAGAAAAAAACAAACATAAGATAGGAGCAAAAATCTGCTTGAACATGAATAGCTATTTAGAGGTAGGCTAAAGTTAGGATTTTCCCAATAGAAGAAGCCATACTATTCAATAATAGCAACTACTTAACAACAAATAAATAGCGTTCCAATATTTTCATTTGTGGACGATCTTCCCCATTTCTAGGTTCAACAGAAAGCCTATATTCTCCCCACCAAGGTCCAGCGGCCCAATAAGCTCCATTAACACCACTCTTACTGATATATCCAAGAAATTTATCTAAAACTGTCAACCATCTAGGGTCATCATCAGGCACACCATATTCCCCAATAAACCCCTTTTTCTTATATTTCCTCAGCCATTTGATAAAAGGTTTAACCGCCTGAACACCCGTTTTACTTCCATAGGAATTGTGATCATAAGCATTGTCAATGGACCCAGAAGGATTGAGGTATTGTCCAGATAAATCTTTATCAAAATAACAATGGGCTTCATAAACTAAGTTATTAGAAATATCAACTAATTCATGAATATTGGGATTATTAGGTTTCCAATCTATGGTGGCAGCGTAACTGTCTCCACATACAAAAATGGTTTGAGAACTATTGACAACCCTTATGGCATCAATGGCTTTTTGGGCAATAACTACCCAAGGCAAAGCCAACATATCATGTGGCTCATTCATTATTTGAAACCCAATTAAACTAGGTTTACCATTCCATGATAGGGCTAATTTTTTCCAAACATCCTCAAAATATGCAACTGGCAATTCCGGTGTACCAATCATAAATTCCGTTCCATTGAGCAAATACCTTCCAAAATTCTGCATGCTCAATTTTGCTTTTAAACCAAGACTATCACAAAGAGACAAAAACTGATTGATTCTACCCATTTCAGCACTATCTAAATCTCCTCCTAACTTAGGTTGAACCCGTTCCCATTTAAAAGGCAGATCCATTAATCTAAAACCCTTGCTTTTGAAATAGAGCAATTCCGTTTTATTGGGATAAATAAAGTCAACCCCATAAACACCAGGTATTTTCTTCTCTCCAAACTCTGGTCCGCATAATTTAATAGCATAAAAAGCAGTATCACCCTGTGCAAATAGACAATTACTATTTACACAAAAAAAACAGATGATGAATAAACCAAGAAGGGGTTTCATGAGCGTAATTGCAAGAAATAGGGCTTGCAAGGTCTAGCTAAAACGAAAAAAAAGAAAAGATATTATCAAGAAACAATAACAAAAAGCCCTATCGATAAATCGGTAGGGCTTTTCTCATTGGGGGGGGGAATCATTTATTTTCAGACTAGCAGGCTACTGCTAATTCATTGCTCAATTCAGAAAATTCTAATTTTAAAAGCCTAGTAATTTCTTCAGCTAGTGATTTTACTTTATTCATATCTGAAGCAATAGTTTTTTTATCCAAATCCTTTGAAGCATTTTCAATATTTTCCAAGGTTTGGTATAATTCATTTGCTTTTAAAAAGCCTACACTAC
>CAMFKK010000380.1 GCA_945957225.1 uncultured Sphingobacteriia bacterium
CCATAATGGATGGTGTTGAAGTGCTCAAGGCCATTAAAATGACTGAATTGGCTTCTATTCCTTTTGTCATTCTTACGGCCAAAGCCCAATACGAAGACCTTAGGATTGTGATGAATATGGGTGCAGACGATTATGTGTTTAAACCCTATAAATTCAAAGACCTGTTGAGCACCATTCAAACCAGGCTTGGAAGATTTGGTTTAATTGCGCAAGCTTAAAAATATGGAATCACTCAATGCCAATTTTCTTTCATTGCTTGATATGCAGATGAGCCGGCCCATGAAAGACGTTCGTTTTTTAACTGATATTTTAAAAAAAGAATCTGAGGAAAAGCAAGACAAAAAACTTGTACAGTATATCAAATATTTGAAACATTGTAGTGATACCATGCAAGATTCCTTTAGAAGATTAAAGGATTTTTACGAACTAACCCTTACACCCTCTGTTGGCGTATCCCAAAGTATACCTGGATTATCAAGACATGATATGGCGGGGGAGACTTTTCTAGAAATGGCAAGGGCTAGGGCTTGGTTTTATCAACGGTTGGACGATTTGAATAGTTCCATTGATGTTAGTCAGCCCTTAGATTTTCCGGACGAAACAGGATGTCTCTATTTTGAATTATTGGATAATGCCTTTAAGTTTTCCAAAAGTGGAACTGAAGTTTTTGTAGATATAAAATCTGGTAATGGAATTTTGAAACTGACCATCAGTAATTATTGTAAAAATGCTAACGTAATAGCTTTGAATGAAAAAGTTTCAACAGGGTTCTTGCAAAAAATAGATGCAGAGCAGTTAGAGATTGGACTCTCATTTGTGCATGAGCTTGCAAATAAAATGCGTGGGAATGCCAATTTTCATTCAGGATCAGATGGTCAAATTAAAGCGGTATTTGAATTAAAAACAGCAAATAAATAAGATTGCTATGAAACCTACAGTTTGTATTGTTGAAGACAATGAACAGTTGAGGGATGCGTTGGTGGAATTATTAGGCAATGAATTTGGAATTATAGCCCTTGAAAATGGCTCCAAGTTAATAGAGTATCTTGAAGTTAAGATACCTGATTTGATTCTATTAGATATTATGTTACCCTTTCCGCTAGATGGTTTTTCCATTCTTAGATTACTGAAAAATAATGAAGCATTAGCGGCAATTCCTGTAATTCTAATGAGTGCAATCAATAGTGAAGACAAGATAACGGAAGGCTTAGAATTAGGTGCCAATGACTATATAGTTAAGCCCTTTAAGTCAAATAACTTGTTTCTAAAGATTAGAAATCAAGTGGCAGTTCACAAACAAAAACAGGCTACCATTGAAAAGAGCGAGCTAAATAACCTGAATTACCAGGCCGATTCTCCTGTGAACAATTTTAAAAAGCAGATTTCTGCTATCATGGAAGACTTTTCTGACAATGCAAATATTAGTGTAGAAGAAATTGCCAGTAAAATGCTGATGAGTGTCTCTACTTTGGAACGGTGGATGAAAAAGATCTATGGTAAAAGTCCTCGAAAATTCATGTTGTCATATAAATTAACCAAAGCAGAAATCATGCTTAGACAGAATATGGGTTCTGTAAAAGACATTGCCTATTTACTTGGATTTAATTCTGTTTCTTATTTCTGTAAATGTTTTAAAGAAAAATACGGAACCAGTCCCTTGCAATACACTAAAAAATAAAAATCCCTAAATACATAAACTTGCTCTCTAGAACGGTTATTGTAAAATACCTGATTTGTAAAGAACAATTATTGCTCAATCAATTTGTAAACCATTGGGTTTCCTGGATTAATAATTCAGTAAAGCAAACTGCTTTGAAAATCAAACCTTTGTTACAGAATTAAAAAATATGGACCAACAAATACTCAAATTTGTGCAATGCAAGCAGGGGCGGTAATTGACATTGAGCTAATGGGAATGCTTAGTATGTTAAAAGCAGAGTCCGGAAAATTGAATCATGAAATTCATTCCTTTGTAGGACTGACCAATGAAATTAAAATGGGTAAGGTCTTTAAAAACTAATACACTGCTATGAGAAAACAGGCTATCCATTTGGGTGGCTTTTTTATTTTGGATAGGGCAAAAAAATGGCCAGTGTAGAAACACGGCCATATTATTTAGATATAAGCCCCTAAACTTATACAACACAAAATTAGGGCGCTTCAAAAAAAAGGATGGTACAATAGTCTGCAATTAGTAAAACATTTTCGTCATTTTCAATCTGGCTTACCTAATTTATTTTTTTACTTCTAAAACGCTGATGCCATTTAATCAGTTCAAACCAAATTACAGAGATACAACCAATGGTACAAGCTATTAAAGTTTGTATACTATTTAAGGTTTGGAATTCAAAAAACTGACTAAATACCGGAATATAAATTAGCCCAATGGTAATTGCAATAGTGACAATAATGATGCCGATGACTAAATTGTTTTTAAATCTAAGCGTTGTAAACAAAGAATCATAAAAAGACCTATTTACAAGGGTTAAAAATATATTAGCACTGATTAAGCTCAAAAAAACCAGGGTTCTGGTGCTTGCTTCATTAGCGCCATTGTTTAGGGCCCATTGATAAGTAAACATGCATCCCGCTGTAATCATAAGCCCTTGAATAATACTAGTAGTTAATTCCTTCCAGTTAAAGAAAGTGTTACTCATGGCTCTTGGCGTCTCTGACATGCTATGTGCTTCCATGGGCTCATTCTCATAAATTATAGAACAGGTTGGTCCCATAATCAATTCTAAGAAAATAATATGAACAGGGGAGAATATATTGGGGTAGACCCATCCTAAAGCTAATGGTAAGAATACGGTAAGTACAATGGGTATATGAATGGAAATAATATACTGAATGGCTTTTTTTAAATTGGTATAAATGCGCCTTCCCATGGCAATGGCATCTACCATTTTTGCAAGATTGTCTTCCACTAAGATGAGTGAAGCAGCTTGTTTGGCAATTTCACTGCCCTTCTTACCCATGGCTATGCCAATATGGGCAGCTTTTAAAGCTGGGCCATCGTTAACACCATCGCCAGTCATGGCTACTATTTGACCATTGGCCTTTAGGGCATTGATGATACGCAATTTGGCTTCAGGGAATACGCGCGTAAATACTTGGGTTTCCATAACGCGTTTTTCCAAAACCGCATCGGATAATTCCATTAACATAGCGCCACTCATTGCTTGTTCTGCCCCTTTAAATCCAATTTGTTTGGCAATAGAAAGGGTAGTAGCGCTATTGTCTCCCGTTAGAATTTTCACATTAATTCCCGCCTGGTAGAAATGATGCAAAGTATCTGCTATATTCTTTTTAGGGGGATCAAAAAATGCTACCAATCCCATCAACTGAAATGGAATATCTTGTTGTGTATCTGGGAAATTAGCTTCAGACCAATCTGATTTTGCAACAGCTAAAACCCGATATCCTTCTTTTGTAAAAGCTAGAATGGCAGCTTCAATATTTGCTATTTGATCTTTGTCAAGTTTTGAAA
>CAMFKK010000381.1 GCA_945957225.1 uncultured Sphingobacteriia bacterium
CAACACTCGACTAGTCGTCGGCAGCGTCAGATGTGTATAAGAGACAGGCCATGCAAGGCCTGCAACAAAAAAGCATGCCCATTGATATTCTAACCGTGGTTGAAGAATTAAAAGTTCGCGAGCAACTAGACGTGGTAGGTGGTCCTTATTTTGTTACCAAACTCACCAACTCGGTTGTTTCTACTGCCAATATTGAAGCACATGCTAGGATAGTATTGCAAAAATTTATTCAACGCGAATTAATCAGAATTAGTGGTGAAATTATTGGCGATGCTTATGAAGACAGTACCGATGTATTTGATTTGTTGGACGATAGTGAGACCAAGATGTTCAACATTACCAACAACTATCTTAAAAAGAATTTTGAAGAAATTACCAATGTCTTGGCCAAGACCATTAACCGAATTGATGAGTTAAGAACCAAAACAGAAGATATCTCTGGCGTTCCCAGTGGCTTTGCAACACTGGATAGAATCACTTATGGTTGGCAGCCAACGGATTTAATCATCCTTGCGGCAAGACCTTCTGTGGGTAAAACGGCTTTTGCCCTGAACCTAGCGCGTAACGCGGCTTTGCACCCTACCAAACCTGTACCCGTTGGCTTCTTTTCTTTAGAGATGAGTGCCTCTCAGTTGGTGCAGAGGATCCTGAGTGCAGAGAGTGAAATCTTGATGGAAAAAATTAGCCGAGGTAAACTGGAAGAACACGAATACCAGCAATTACTCAACAAGGGTATCAAGAAATTAGAAGTAGCTCCCATCTTTATTGATGATACAGCCGCACTGAACATTTTTGAATTCCGTGCAAAAGCCAGAAGGCTGGTAAACAAACACAAAGTAGGCATCATTATCATTGACTATTTGCAGTTGATGAGTGGTTCCAATGATAAGGGTGGTAACCGTGAACAAGAGATCAGTAATATCTCCAGAAACTTAAAAGCACTGGCCAAAGAATTGAGTGTTCCCATTATTGCACTGAGTCAGTTGAGTCGTGCGGTGGAAACCAGAAAAGAAAGCAAGATGCCACAGTTGAGTGACTTGCGTGAATCCGGTGCCATTGAACAGGATGCTGATATGGTTATGTTTATCTATCGTCCAGAATACTACGAGGTAAAGAGCAATGAGATGGGTGAGTCTACCCATGGTGAAACCCATATTAGAATTGCCAAACACCGTAATGGTTCTTTGGAAACGGTGAAACTACGCGCCAACTTGGCCATTCAGCGTTTTGAAGAATGGGAAGAAGGTGGTGGTGGATTCCCTGCCCCTGGTAGCAATTTCAAATCATTGGGCGCAGCACCACCAGCTGCCGGTGGCGATGGTGCCAAGTTCTATTTGCAAAAAGGAAGCAAGATGAACGAAGCAGATTTTGACCAAGGTTATGAAACAGAACAACCATTCTAATGAGTGTCCCATTTTTTTACGAGCCCAATATCAAAGCGGGTGCCAGCAATTTTGTACTCAGTGAAGCAAGCAGCCGACATTGCATTCAAGTATTGCGCATGAGAACTGGCGCAGTCTTGAATCTAACCAATGGAAAGGGTGCCAAATTTGAGGCAATTATTTTAAGTGAAGATAGAAAAGCAGCCGTTGTTCAAATACAATCAGAATCAAGCATCCCTGCAAATCAAAGAACCTTATCTATTGGCATAGCCTTATTAAAAAACAGCGATCGCTTTGAATGGATGCTGGAAAAAATTACTGAAATTGGCGTGAGCCAAATCTTTCCTTTAACCAGCAAAAGATCCGAACAACATCGCTTTAGATTTGACCGATACCAACAGATATTGATTGCTGCTATGCTTCAAAGCCAACAATGCTGGCTTCCCATATTAGAAGAACCACAATCGGTTGAAAAATTGATTCAACAATCATACCATGATTTGAAACTAATAGCCCACTGTGAGGAAGACGCAAAAAATCCTTTACAACTGGTGAGCCCCTCCCTAAATAGTTTAATTTTAATTGGCCCAGAAGGGGATTTTAGTAGGGAAGAAATTGAACTGGCGCTTCAACATAATTTCCTACCAGTGAGTTTGGGTGAAACCAGACTAAGAACAGAAACGGCTGGAGTAGTGGCAATTACCCTATTAGCCAATCCTGCAACTGACTTGTCATAATTCAGTATCTTACAAATATGAAAACCAAGCACTTAGGCATTGCGCTATGTTTAGTACTACTTTTTGTAGCCTGCAAAAATTGGAAGAAACAAAAAAGAGCCGTGGTGCGAGATACCAGCATCACAAAAACCACCTCTTTTAATAACCTATTTTTTGACAGTCTAGGCATCAGCCATTTTTTAGCATCATATCCAGACCTTCAGCCATTTGAAGAGCAATACCATGACTTTTACAAAGTGCGTAATTTTCAATACGCTTGGTTTGACAACAAGGGTATAACGGAACAAGCCAATCATTTTCTAAACCTTTTAAATACGGCAGTAGTTGATTTACAAGACAGTAGTTTAATCAACCCTGCCCTTAATAGTTTTTACGAATCTGCAGTTACTGACACCCTACATAAAATGTCTGCAGACAGTATTTTAAAAACAGAATTATTATTTACCGGACAGTTTTTTCAATACGCTGCCAAAGTATATAAGGGAAGTGATTTAGACGCGGCAGACCTAGGTTGGTTTATCCCTCGCAGAAAGCTAGACCTAGCGGCATTATTAGATTCATCCATTAAGTCAAAAGCGGCTGATATTGCTTCCTATGCCTCTTTTAATCCGCAGTTTCAAAAATTGCAAAGTCAATTAGCGGCTTATTATGAATTACTCAAAACAGGTAGTAAGGATACTATTAGCATGCTTCAAAAACCTTTGAAAAAAGGAGATAGTTCCCAAGCCATTATTTTGATCAAACAAAAATTATTTGAACTTGGTGACCTAACAAAAAATGACAGTACTTGGGTATTTGATAGCAGTTTGTTTGTTGCCTCAAAGCATTACCAAAAAAGAATGGGTTTGTCAATAGATGGAAGCATTGGCAATAAAATGATTCAGTCAATGAATCTACCAATTGCCAAGCGCATAGAACAAATTTTGGTTAACCTAGAGCGTCTCCGGTGGATGCCACCACAAACCGATAGTAATTATATCTTGGTGAATATTCCTGAGTACCGTTTACACGTATATGATAGCGGCAAGAATGTGATTGACATGAATGTGATTGTGGGCAAAGCAGCTAACAGCACCGTAATTTTTAATGGCAAATTAAAATATGTAGTCTTTAGTCCTTATTGGAATGTACCCACTAGTATTGTAAGAAAAGAGATTGTCCCAGCCATGGAGCGCAATAGCAATTATCTTGAACGCAACCATATGGAAATTACTGGAAGGAGTAATGGATTGCCCGTGGTTAGACAAAAACCCGGCGAACACAATTCCTTGGGTTTGGTCAAATTTTTATTCCCCAATAACTATGATATTTATTTGCACGACACACCCAATAGAAATTTGTTTAGTCAATCAAGCAGAAGTCTAAGTCTG
>CAMFKK010000382.1 GCA_945957225.1 uncultured Sphingobacteriia bacterium
ACCCTTAAACAGAAATGTTTAAGGGATTTTTATTATTTTTAAATAGTTAGTCCCCCTCAACATTATCTACAAAACTGTAATCAATGCCAGAATTTGAAGAGGGGCAATTGCCAGAACCATTAACAGACAAACAAATCTTTCAATTGATTTGGACTGAGCCTGTTAAGGTCTTTACTGTGTTAAGACATTACCATATTAATCAATGGACTTATGGTTTAATTTTTTTAGCCAGTATTGTTAGTGTCTTGAATAATTTTATGAGAAAACACTATGCTGATAAATACGGCACAATGCTCTCATTTGTTGGTATGATACTGGTAGGGATTTTTTTCAGTTTTTTTATAATCAACCTTTATGCTGCATTGATAGCGTGGACAGGGAAATGGCTTAAAGGTAGAGCCGGAACAGTAGCCATTACAAGGGTATTGGCTTATTCGCAATTACCAACAATCACTTTATTGATAATTCAAATTCCCTGTGTATTATTATTTGGCATGGAATTATTTAGCTCTAATCCTTATTTATATAATTCTGAAACAATTGACCAAGTAGTAACCATGTCCTGGATGATATTATCCGTTATTATGTCAATCTGGTCCTTTATTTTAGGCATCATTGGTTTGGCGGAATTACAGAATTTTTCACTTTGGAAAAGTTTTTTAAATTACTTGATTCCCCTGTTAATTATTTTTACGGTAGTTGCAATTCCATTGGGAATATTTTTGCTTTCCTTTTTGGGGGATTATAAAATGACTTTATAAATCCCAAGATGAAATAAAGCTTTGGTGTATCCCTTCTTTGGCATAGTAGAAATAGTCCAAAATCATTTCAGTGGGCTTTAAAATACTTGACTGTTTATTTGGTGCTACTACTTTTAATTCGTTTTTAAAAATCTGCAACATTCTTTTACGCAATTCTTTATTTGGAAAACTTTGTACAGTTTTAATTGAAGCAATACTCAAGTCTGTATTCACCTTTATACGATAAACTGCTATTGAAGCATCTGGTAAAGTATACCCCTTAGATGTAGATACCAAAAATAAGAGTTAGAATAAGACAATTAGTTGTTTCATCAGTTTAGTATTGTTCCAAAAACGCCAACTCCTTTTGTAAATATCCCGCTTTCAAGGTTACTTGATCTCCCAGAATCATGATATTGCCATATTCTTTTTCATAGGGTTTCCATTCAGGTAATTTACCTCCATTGGGATCCCCGGTTTTGGCAAAATTTACCCAATAACTAGATAGGTTGTTTTCAAGTTCAAGATCAATGGGCTGCCAAGTTCTTTTCCATGTATGTAGAGTATGCAAGGCAAAGGGCACTTCAGAAGTATGGAAGGCCCCATAATTTGGGAATCCTGGTTTGTCCGTGGGAACGTGCGCAAATTCATAGAGATAGGTCTTTTGCGGATTATATCGCGCCAGCAGATGAGCAGGCAAACCAGCAAAACCCAAGAGTGTCAATTTCTGTTGTTGGGCTTTCACTTGCTCAGCATTTGTTGCTGGAAATAAGCTCAAGAAATTAGCGGCTTGTTTACCGTATTTCTGAGCATCCTTTTCATAAGCTTCTACCGTGCTGGATTGATTACCTAAGAAACTACCATCGCCAGTAACCCACCCAGTTAAAATTGGCGTTTGATTTTGTAATCCTTGCTGAAAAAATCCTTTTAAGTCTTTGGGAAGCATGTATCCATCAAGGGTGGTGCCAAAACCACCCACCCCTTGCTCTTGGCTTAATTGCTGTAATTCGGTGGCAGATTTTTTGCGTAAGTCAGCAATAGATTGCGCATTGGCTTTTTGCATAAACCTCATGCCTTGTGCTTCTGCTTGATCCAAATTCTGTAATCCCATATTAGCAAATAGCCCCCCACTCTGCGCAATGGCTTTGTGAAATAAATCCTTTGCCAATGGCGATGTTATTAAAGCGGTCACACTAAAGGCACCTGCCGATTGCCCTGCAATGGTCACGTTATTGGGGTCACCACCAAAAGCAGCAATATTTTGCTTGATCCATTTTAATGCGGCAATCTGATCCAGAAAACCATAGTTACCCGATGTGCCTGCTTCCTTGGTCAATTCAGGATGTGCCATAAAACCCAATACACCAACGCGGTAATTGATGCTTACAAAAACTACACCTTTCTTGGCCATTTCTTCACCATCGTAAATGGCACAATTGGCCGATCCGCTATTGAGTCCTCCCCCATAGATCCAAACAAAAACAGGTTGCTGTTTTTTTTCACTAGACCAAACGTTTAGATACAAACAATCTTCACTCAAAGGTTCAGGTTTGGCTATAAACTCTTCTGACCAACAATAAAATGGGGCTGGTTTATTTTGAATGGGGCTTGCAGAGAAATTTGTGCAGTTTTTGATGCCTGTCCAGTTTGCTGCGGGTTGTGGCGCTTTCCAACGGAGATTTCCCACCGGAGGAGCCGCAAATGGAATGCCTTTAAAGATGGAAATAGCCCCGTGTTGGGAGCCTTGTATTTTGCCATTACTGATAGTGATGGTTTGAGCAGTAGTTTGTAGGCAAAGCAATAATATTACCGGAATTAGGGTTTTCATGGCAGCAGCTTATTCCTTACAAGATAAGACGAATCTTAGCTTTTTGCAAAGTTTGGAAGATCTGCTTCTGCAACAATTTCAGCAATTTTATCTGGATCTACACCTTGTTTAGCAGCAATATGCATGAGTAAGCGAATTTGGGCTTCTGCGTATTTATTCCTTCTGTCAATTTGAAAAACCCAAACAAAAAACTTCCTAACTATGAAATAGAAAAAGAGAAACACCAATACAATTAACAATAGTTCTTGAAAACCTAGGTTGCCCATAAATTCTGTTTTAGTTTATCTTAATTGAAGATAATTGTAAGCTACCAATACTATTGCTATTAAACCATAGACCAGAAAAACTTTCCAATCTGAGAATCTTTTAATGAGAGAATAGATAATAAACCCAATTGTAATGGCTCCAACTATGGCCATATAATAATAACCGTTGGGTCCAGAAAACAAACCATTAAATGATAAAGTAAAAAAGAAAATGACCCAGGTAATATAAATTGTCTGAAACCATTTCTTATGACTGAGCGATGGTTGTTGGGTAGGCATATAGGGTAGTTTTGAATTTTTATCAAGATAGAAATTCAAGACTCGCCATACAAGGGCTAATTAGTAAAGGGTTGTTTTAAGTTTGTAAAAGGTTTATATGGTTATTTATTCCTTGGTTAACACAACGTCTAAGTACACAGAATGTCTTCCATAAGTATCATAAAAGGGTTTGAATTGCACCTCATCAATACTAAACTGCAATTGTTTGGTATCTCCTTTTATGGTCTTGCCCAAGTCATTGGCATTAAGGGTAATTTTTCTAAAGTCCTTTCTTGCTTCTGTTTCCTGTGCCGCTAACAAAATGGGGCCATAAAACCTGTCTCTTATACACATCTCCGAGCCCACGAGACCGGAGCCTATC
>CAMFKK010000383.1 GCA_945957225.1 uncultured Sphingobacteriia bacterium
ACTCAAGGAAGCTTTCATAGTGAATACCGAATTAAAAAAATAGATATTAAAGACAAAAGTGTTATCTATAAATATTTTGAATTGTCTTCAGAATAAATCGGGATGGTTGATTACTTATTTAGCAAAAGCCGAACTACTCCTGCTTTGTATGCGATAGTGTTCAAACAATTCCATAGTGGAATCAAAGCTTTGGCGGTTGGGTGCCTGTTCTAATTGGGAGAAATATTTGCTTTGGATGAGCTGCTGATAAGGCAGACTGTCTTTCTGCATTTTCTCTAACTGAAACTGTTTCCAAGCAGCAAAAGAATTATCGGATGCACCATATGATTGCAACATAATATACCCTGCGCCCAACAGTCTTAAGATGATGAGCATGGCAATGATTTTGTAAATAACAGTTTTGTAAGTCATGGCAAACATTTAAACTAAACAAAAATGGTCCTGCAGGTGACTGGATTTCAAAAACGAGACTTCAAATTTCTTGATTGCTGCTGACATAAACACCAGTGGATTCACCCTATTTTGTTGGGTTAAAACAACGGCTGGCACGGTGTTTTAACGGAAACGGCCCCGAAATTCGGGGCCGTTCAATCACTATTAAAAAGTAGATCTTAAAAAGTCTGCTCCAATACCAGGTCCTTGATTTTGCTAATCAGGATCCTTTCTTGGGTCATGCTATCGCGGTAGCGAATTGTAACCGTATTGTCTTCCTTGGTCTGGTGGTCAATGGTTACGCAGAATGGCGTACCAATGGCATCCTGACGGCGATAGCGCTTGCCAATAGCGTCTTTCTCTTCATAGAAACACTTGAAATAAGGCTTGCACTCGTTCATTAAATCACGCGCAATCTCAGGTAATCCATCTTTCTTGGTGAGAGGCAAAATGGCCAGTTTAACCGGTGCTATTTTAGCTGGAATATGCAAGACCACACGGCTATCGGTGGTACCGTCTTCTTTGTTAATGGTTTCTTCTTCATAAGCATTTGACAAGATGAGTAAGAACATTCTGTCCAATCCAATAGAAGTTTCAATCACATAGGGCACATAGTTCTGATTGATCTCCGTATCAAAATATTGCAGCTTTTTCTTGCTATAAATCTGGTGCTGGGTCAAGTCAAAATCACTTCTGGAGTGAATCCCTTCTACTTCTTTGAATCCAATTGGGAATTCAAATTCAATATCGCAGGCTTCCTTGGCATAGTGGGCCAATTTCACGTGGTCATGATAGCGGTATTTTTCAGGACTAATACCCAGACTCAAATGCCATTGCAAACGGGCTTCTTTCCAATACTGGTACCACTGACCTTCTGTGCCAGGACGTACAAAGAATTGCATTTCCATCTGTTCAAATTCGCGCATGCGGAAAATAAACTGACGGGCTACAATTTCATTTCTAAATGCTTTTCCAGTTTGTGCAATCCCAAAAGGAATTTTCATCCTGGCTGTTTTCTGCACGTTTAGGAAGTTCACAAAAATGCCCTGTGCGGTTTCAGGACGCAGGTAAATGGTATCTGCGTCTTCTGCTACCGAACCCAATTGGGTAGAGAACATGAGGTTGAACTGTCTAATATCGGTCCAGTTGCCCGTGCCACTTACGGCACAAACAATCTTGGCGTCTTTGATCAACTGACCCAAACCAGCAAAATCATCCTTGGCCAACAAAGCGTCCATTGCATCTAACAATGCCTGTGCTTCGGTTGCCTGACCTGCTTCTTTTAAAGCATCGGCCTTGGCCTCAATCAAATGGTCTACCCGATAGCGTTTTTTGCTATCCTTGTTGTCAATCATGGGGTCAGAGAAATTGTCTACGTGACCGCTGGCCTTCCAGGTAGTGGGATGCATAAAAATAGCGGCGTCAATGCCCACAATATTCTCGTGCAATTGGGTCATGCTCTTCCACCAATAATCGCGGATATTCTTTTTTAACTCGGCTCCATAAGGACCATAATCGTATACGGCGCTTAGTCCGTCATAGATCTCACTGCTAGGAAATACAAATCCATACTCTTTGGCATGGGATATGATTGCTTGGAAAATATTGTCTTGTTGCGTGCTCATAATGGACGCAAAAATAGGATTTTGAACTTGCTTAACGAAAACCGGCTTCCAAAGCCCTATTGCAGCTTCTCATTATTGAGATGTCTATTGGCGTCTCTTAGGTTCTTTTTCTGGAAATTCTGCTCCAAAGCGGCTGTTAAATCCACCCCTGTTTGGTTGGCCAGGCAAATCAGCACAAAAAGCACATCGGCCATTTCATCGCCCAGGTCCTTGCCTTTATCTGATTCCTTAAAGGATTGTTCCCCGTATTTGCGCACCATCAGGCGGCTCAGCTCTCCCACTTCTTCCATGAGCACCCCCAAATTGGTGAGCTCATTAAAATACCTGACCCCAACGGTCTTGATCCATTGGTCTACGTCTTGCTGTGCTTGCTGAATGGTCATTGTTGTTGTTTTATTTGAGTCCTGCTCCACCGTGTACCATTTTAAGATTCATGACTGTGGCAATAGAAATGGCTCTTGATTTAATTTTCTCTGCGTTCTCGCCTGCAAAATGTTCATCCACCGTTGCCTTGAATAAGTCTATCCAGCGTGTAAAATGCGCGGATACAAAGGGTGATTGTTCATGCAAGTCCTCGTGAATTTTCAAGGTATTGCCCTGGTATTTTCCCGCGTCAAAAACTACGGTCTCCCAAAAATCTGTGATCCTGGGTATATGTTTTTCCAAATCCAGTTTCACCACTTGGGTAAAATAGTGACCAATACTATCATCCACCAAAGCCTTGCTATAAAAGGCTTTCATCAGGAGCACCAGGTCTTCTCTATTGCTAATATCTAGTTTCATTCTTTGTTTTTTGAATCCATGACAATGGTTACAGGACCATCGTTTAATAACTGCACTTTCATGTCAGCCCCAAAAATGCCGGTACCAATTGGCTTGCCCAAATCCTTGGTTAATTGGGCAATCATGGCTTCATAGAGCGGAATGGCAATTTCCGGTTTGGAAGCCTTGATATAAGAAGGTCTATTCCCCTTCTTGGTACTAGCATGCAGGGTAAACTGACTCACCAATAAAATTCCCCCACCTATGTCCAGCACCGATTTATTCATAACTCCGTTCTCATCATCAAAAATGCGCAGGTTCACAATTTTGCCACTCAACCATTCCAGGTCTTCCTGGGTATCCGCGTCTTCTATCCCCATCAAGACCAATAAACCGCGCTCAATAGCACCCGTTATTTGCCCCTCAACGGTTACGGAAGCATTTGCCACGCGCTGAATCACAACTCTCATATCGCTATTTTTTAAACTAACTTTACTGGGTGAAGTTAAACATTCAAACGGAGATCCAGTTCCAAACTGCGCGCAGCGGTGGCAAGGGCGGACAAAATGTGAACAAGGTAGAGACCATGGTAGAGGGTCGTTGGCATATAGCATCTTCCCAATTATTGAC
>CAMFKK010000384.1 GCA_945957225.1 uncultured Sphingobacteriia bacterium
ACCCAAAGATGTTCTACCTACATAAGAAGTAGAAGTATAGGTATTGAATCTATCATAAGCTCCAATACCAGTAAGGTTACCACTTTCACCATAAGCAGCACGAATCTTGAACAGATTCATCCACTTGCTAATGCCAAGCTTGTTCCAATAATCTGCTCCAGAAATCACATAGCTACCGCTCAACTTACCATAAGTTTGGTTTCGTTGGTTTTCACCAAATACAGAAGAACCATCCACGCGCAAAGCACCAGTAACAAATAACTGATTGCGGAACTTGAAATTCTGTTGAACAAAAGCACCAGAAACAGAGATTTCACTGCGTTGGTCATTCCCTGGCAATACTGTTGATGCTCCGTTTACTGTTTGAACAAAAGGTGCTAAACCACGTCCTTGTAACAGAGAGTAAGTTCCTTTTTCATATTGTTGAGAGAACCCAACTTGTGTGGTTGATGCCAAATCCTTGGTAATGCTAATATTATAGGTAGCATTCAAATCATGGTTAATAGCAAAGAAATTGTTATTGGCATTACTTGCATAACCATTCAATGTAGGATCAAGTGTTAATCCCCCACCCCAGAAAGCAGTACTAGCATTGTATGCAAATGGCGGAATATACGTAGTTCCGTTTTGTGCATAGTTGTCAATACCCATGGTATAGTCAATGGTCAAGTTCTTGATAGGACGCAGTTTCAATCCAAAATTGGAAATCACACGGCTTACAATTTGTTTCTGCTTGATGTCTTCAATCACAGAAACCGGATTCACCCTTCCACGCTCACCCACAGCCAAGATATTTCCCAATGCATCTCTTTTTTGGATATCATGAAAATTCCCAATAATGGTTACTGCGTTCATTGGGGAATAAAAACTATTACCATCAGGTTTTTCATTGGCAGTGCTATTGATATAGTTTAAACCAATATTGGCAGAAATCCATTTGTTGAATGTTTGCTCAATATTTGCACGGAAACTATAACGCTGAAAATCTGTGTTCTTGACAATCCCTTGGTTATAGAAATAAGATCCAGAAACATAGTACTTGGTCTTATCAGTACCACCAGAAACGGATACATTATTATCTGTTCCAGAGGCATTGCGGAAAATATAATCTTGGTAATCATATCTAGTTACATTGGTGGTATTGGTTAAGGCAGGTGTTAAGATATCCTGTGTTTGAGCACCAGCACCATCTGTAGGTCCACCAAACTTGGTTGGAGACTGGTTTACACCAATTTTCTTACGCAAGCTGCTATTCATATAGCTGGTAGAGAAAGCAACCACCGGTGCACCAGACTTACCCTTCTTGGTAAAAATCTGTACCACGCCCGCATTGGCACGGCTACCATAAATAGCGGCAGCAGCTGCACCATTCAATACCTCTACTCGCTCAATATCGGCTGGATTAATATCTACCAAACGGTTCTGACCAATACTTCCTACAAAGTTCTGTCCATCATATCCACTTTGAGTATTGGTTACCCTATTGGTACTATTGTTGACAATGACACCATCTACAATGTAAAGCGGTTCTGATGAAGATGAAATGGTGCTGATACCACGCAATCTAACAGAGATACCACCCGCGGGATCTCCATTGTTTTGTGTAATCTGGGCACCAGCAGTTTTTCCCTGTAAGGCTGCCAACACATTACCACTTCCACCCTTGGTTAGTTCTTCTCCTTTTACAGAGCTAACATAAGAACCCAATTGTCTACGGGTAGTTCCTTGTGAAGTACCAGTAACAACCACTTCGTCTAATTTGGATACTTCTTCTGTAAGCGTTACGTCTATATTATAGGATTTTGCAGCACCTACCGTAAACGCTACTTCTTTTTTCTTGAATCCTACACCTTCAAAAATAAGACTGTAAGCCCCTTCTTTTAAGGCGGCGGTTAATGAATAATTACCTGCATTATCTGTAATGGCACCGGACTTAGTTCCTTTTACCATCACTGTTACGGATTCAGCAGCAGCACCAGTTGGCGCATTTACTTTACCGGAGACTTTCACCTGTCCAAAAGCACAGGCTCCAATCAGATTTAAGGCCAAAACCAAACAGAATCCAATCCATTTGCCTGGCCATTGTTTTTGTTTCATTCTCATATATCAGGGTTTATAGTTTACATAATTGTGATGCCTGCTTTGGCATAGGAATGAAATAGCGCATCTTGATGGCCTATTTCTGTGATTAAATAATCTACTTGGTCAATATCACAAATTTTTAATTTCTGCTCACTGTTCATCTTCTCTGTAATGGTCAATACTGCGGTCTTGGACGCTGCTTCTACCATGGCTTTTTTTACTTGCACCACATCCCAATCATTGTCTGTTACACCTGCTTTGAGATCAATGGCGTTGATTCCTAATAAACATAAATCGGGTTTAATACTATTGATCTTCATTATGGCTTCTCCACCCACCGTAATCTGTGAACCCTTAGATATTTTATCCCCAATAAAAATGAGTTCAATATTGGGATGCTTGGCATATTCATAAGCAGCTGGTATACTGCCAGTAAAAAATGTGGCTTTCAATTCCGCAGGCAAGATTCTTGCCATCTCAATAATAGTTGTTCCTCCACTAGTTAAAACAAACATGCCATCCTTAATCAAATCAAGCGCCTTTGTAGCTATGATTTTCTTAGCATCTAATTGATATATGTCTTCTCTAAGAAAGGAGCTATGAAATGATTTGGAAAGGGCTCCTCCATGTACTTTGATCAACTTATCCGCATCCGATAATTCCAAAAGGTCTCTTCTAATGGTATCTTCGGAAACATTCATCTCCGTACTTAAATCAGAAGAAAGTACCCGATTATGGAGATTAATTTGTTTTAAAATAAAAGCTTGTCGCTCTCTTTTTAACATGCAGCAGCAATTAGGCATCTAATATGTGCCTTTTTTTGCGGAAATAGAAATAATTTGCTGCATTTTTTTGCATTTTTATGCTTGTTTATGCTATTTCAGTGTTTTTAACCCGCAATATTGAACAAATATTGCGGGTTTATGCAGCAACCAAGCTTATGGATTGGGTATGGCCAGATCAACCGGCTGGTTCTCTGCCCAGTGTTTTAGGTTCAATAGGTTTTGTTCCATCATAGGGCCCAAAATTTTATCATTCATAAATGAACCCAATTTTTCCCAGGGGTACCATTTTAATTGCTGCTCAAACTGCCATTGAACAGTTGAAACACTGGTACCGGGATGGCTAATAAAACGCATGGTACTTTTTTGCAAAGCACTATTATGGGTTTCCCAATTCATGACAACGCTTGAATCCGTTACAGCTAATACGGTTACCAAAGAATTACCCAATTGGGCTTTTGTAGCTGATTCAATATTTACTGCATTGGAACGCATTCCCTTGACCCAATAGATCCATTGGTTTAAGTCAGAAACCCGATATCGGATACTGTCCATTGGAGCATTGATG
>CAMFKK010000385.1 GCA_945957225.1 uncultured Sphingobacteriia bacterium
AGTACATGGGCTAGAGGATCAAGTATCCAATTCAATGACAATTTCAAATCATTGTCTACTGGTTTGGGTTATCAAAGATTTAACTATGCAATAGGCTTGGCTTTTTCCTATAATCTGTTTAATGGAATTTTTAAAAAAGACAGGATTAGGGCTAATAATTTTGAGATCAAAGCTGGAGAATTTGAAATGGAACAGCAGAATCGCAGTCTGTTAAACTCTCATCTGTTAGCCAACAATGCTTTAATAACAAGTCAAGCAAATTTATTAGAATTACCTAACCAATTGTCTGCTGCAAGAGAAACCTATCAACAGAAAATGGCCCAATATAAAGCGGGAATTATTTCTTTGGTAGATCTAACCAATGCCTCTTTTGTGCTTTATAGGTCACAGTCTGATTATTTAGAAACGCTTAGTGATTGGTATGTTGCCAAACTTGGCAAAGCAGTTGCAACAGGTAATTTGGACCAATTTATTCAATCTATAAAATAAACCAATATGGTACGTTTTGCTCTAAAAAGACCAATTTCCATTTTGGTAATCTTTACAGGTCTTTTATTATTCTCCTTTTTTTCAATCAGAACCATTCCTATAGATATTTTTCCAAAACTCAACCTGCCAACAATCTATGTGATTGAGTCTTATGGAGGAATGTCGCCACAACAAATGGAGGGATTTTTTGCAACCCGATTACAAGATCAGTTTTTATATGTGAATGGGATTAAAAATATGGAAAGTAAGAATATACAAGGTCTTACTTTAATCAAACTCACTTTTTATGAACAAACTGATATGGCTGAAGCTTCAGCTCAAGTAGCTTTACAAGTAAATAGAGCTTCTAAATTTTTTCCTCCTGGAGCACTTCCACCGCAGGTTATCAGATTTGATGCATCTTCTCTACCTGTAGGACAGCTGGTATTTAGTAGTAAAAACAAATCTTTAAAAGACATTTATGATTTGGTGGTTACTAGAATTAGACCCATGTTCTCAACCATTTCTGGCTTGTCTGCACCTCCACCATTTGGTGCCAATTCACGTTCCGTAGTGGTGAATGTAGATCCAGAAAAATTACGAAGATTTAATCTTTCACCTGATCAAGTTGTAGATGCCATAACCAAAAACAATAGCATTACACCTTCTGGAAATCTAAGGGTGGATAGTTTAATGTATGTAACCACTTTAAACTCATTGGAAGAAAAAGTGCTTGATTTTGAAAATATTCCCATCAGTATCAAGGGATCCTCTGTTGTATTTATTCGTGATGTTGCAACTGTTAAAGATGCCGCAGATATTACTGTTGATTATGCGCTGATAAATGGTAAGCGCTCTGTTTATATTCCCATTGTAAAAACTGCGGATGCTTCTACTTGGGGGGTTGTTCAAGCATTGAAAGGTAAGCTTCCTGAAATGAAAAGCCTATTACCGGACGATGTGGATGTTAGCTATGAATTTGACCAGTCTGTATTTGTTATTAATGCTGTAAAAAGTTTGATGACAGAAGGTGTTTTGGGAGCATTGCTTACTGGATTAATGGTGTTATTATTCTTGAAAGATTGGAGAAGTAGTTTGGTAGTAGTGATCACTATTCCCATAGCCATTTTGAGCAGTGTGTTATTTTTAAATCTTTTTGGTCAAACCATTAATATCATGACCCTTAGTGGCTTGGCATTGGCTATTGGGGTTTTGGTGGATCAAGCTACCGTTACAATTGAAAACATTCACCAACACTTAGAAATGGGGAAACCAAAGAAATTGGCCATTTTAGATGCCTGTCAAGAAATTTCTTTTCCCTTATTGCTAATCCTTTTGTGCATACTAGCGGTATTTGCGCCTTCTTTTGTTATGACAGGTGTGCCTAGAGCTATGTTTCTACCCTTGTCTTTATCAATTGGATTTGCTATGATTTTCTCTTTTATAGCTGCTCAAACTTTGGTTCCAGTGATTTCTAATTGGTTGTTGAAAGAAGAAATGTTTGTGTATAAACACCAAGGGATTCATGCACATGCGGGATTGGCACTTGACCAAAATGAAATCCTAGAGATAGAAAAACATGGTCAAGAAGAAAGGGTACACCCAGAACAAAATGATTTTTTTCAAACCATTAAATTAAGGTTCACTGGAATTCTAGAAAGGATGATGGGTAGAAAGAAAATACTTGTATCTGTCTATTTGGTTTTGACATTATTGACTGCTGGTGCCAGTTTCCTTTATATTGGTAAAGACTTATTACCTAAAAATAATAATGGTCAACTTCAAATTAGAATTAAAGAAAATGATGGAACAAGATTGGAAAATACGGAAAGGTCAGTAAAGAAAATTTTGAACATCATAGATGCTACTGTTAAAGGAAATGTTGCCATTTCATCGGTCTATGTTGGTTTAATTCCTAGTAGTTATGGATCAAGTAACTTGTATATTTTCAATAGTGGAACTCACGAAGCATTGATGCAGGTAAACTTGAACGAAGGCTACAAAGCTAATCTAGATGAATTAAAAGATCTGCTGAGGAAAAACATTAAGGCTGCTTTGCCAAATATTCGAATTTCTTTTGAACCCATTGAACTTACCGAAAAAATCATGGCTCAAGGTGCTTCTACACCTATTGAAGTACGTGTGGCAGGAAAGGATTTTGGAGAAATGAAAAATTATTCTCAACGTTTGGTAGATAGTTTAAAACAGGTAACTTTCTTGCGTGATGTGCAAATAGCTCAACCATTGCATTTTCCCACTTTCAAAATCACACTAGACCGATTGAAGCTAGCACAGATGGGTCTTAGTATAACAGATGTAGCTAGAAGTATTACTGATGTTACATCTTCTAGTAGGTTTACAGAAAAAATTCAGTGGCTAGATCAGAAAGTGGCGTATACCTACCAGGTTCAGGTTCAGGTTCCAGAGTACCTCATGAACAGCATTGAACAATTGCAATCTGTACCCTTGGTTAGAGGTAAATCAAGACCAATCTTATCAGATGTTGCAAATTTTGTTGTAGATACACTTCCAGGGGAATTTGATAGAACTGGTCCAAGGAGATTCCTTACAGTAAGTGCAAATATTTACCAAAAAGACCTTGGTAGAGCAACTGCTTCTGTACAAAAAGCTATTTCTAGTTTAGGTACTCCGCCTAAAGGCCTTGTTACTGAAATTAAGGGGATGTCTTCATTATTAACAGAAACACTTGGGTCTTTACAAACCGGTTTAATGGTTGCAATTTTAGTAATCTTACTATTATTAGCGGCCAATTATCAGTCATTTGGAGTTGCTATTGCAGTTTTATCAACTGTACCTGCGGTGATTTTAGGATCTCTGTTGTTATTACTAGTAACAGGAGCTACTTTGAATCTTCAATCTTATATGGGAATCATCATGAGTACTGGTGCTGTCTCTTATACACATCTGACGCTGCCGACGACTAGTCGAGTGGGGGGGG
>CAMFKK010000386.1 GCA_945957225.1 uncultured Sphingobacteriia bacterium
GACAGCCATTGCTATTTCTGCTAGAAACACAAGAATTTCCTATTACCGCAATTAGGGTAAGAAGAACAATCAAGTAGCTGAATTTTTTCATACAAAGGTGTTGATGGGGTAATTGACTTATTTTTATTCCTTAATACTTAACGGTAAAGATAGCTTTTCATTGTGATTTGCTGCCTTAACGGCCTTCTATTATTGTTAAAGTTGGATTTTCACCTTTAAAATGCAAGTATGCGGGTACATTTTATATCTATTGGGGGGAGTGTGATGCACCAATTGGCCATTGCCCTTAAGAGAAAAGGTTATCAGGTAACAGGAACCGATGACGAAATTTTTGAACCTTCCAGGTCCAATTTAGAAGCAGAGGGAATCTTGCCCTTCCAGATGGGCTGGCAGCCTGATTTGATTAGTCCGGACCTAGACGCCATTATTTTGGGGATGCACGCTAGACAGGACAATCCAGAGCTTCAAAAAGCCATCGCCCTTGGGCTAAAAATCTATTCTTTCCCAGAATATATTTACCACGAGAGTCAGCAGAAAAAGCGCATTGTGGTAGGGGGTAGCCATGGTAAGACCACTACTACCAGCATGATCATGCACGTACTTAGAACCCTGAACCAGAAATTTGACTACCTAGTTGGGGCCAGACTGGCGGGTTTTGACCAATCGGTAGACATTACGGATGCTCCTGTGATTGTTTGCGAGGGCGATGAATACCCTGCAAGTGCCATTGAACGCAAACCCAAATTCCATTTTTTGTTTCCTCATGTGGCCATTCTAACGGGGATTGCCTGGGACCATATCAACGTGTTTCCAACCTTTGAATTTTACTTAGAACAGTTTGTCATTTTTATCCAAAAAATTGAAACGGGTGGGCTACTCATCTATAATGAGTCTGATCCTGTGTTAAATCAATTGGTCAAAGAAAACCATCGCGCAGACCTGCGCTACCAACCATATTCAGTGCCAACGCATAGCATTGACAAAGGTGCTACAACAGTGACAATTGAGGGGCATTCCACAGGCTTAAAAGTATTTGGTAATCATAACCTCATGAATTTGTATGCGGCTTATTATGCCTGTGCAGAAATTGGGGTGAGCGCTGCTGATTTTGTGAGCGCCATTGCCAATTTTACAGGTGCGTCCAAGCGATTAGAACTCTTGGGTTCCAATGAAAACCTAAATGTCTATAGGGATTTTGCACACGCCCCAAGCAAAGTAAAAGCCACTATTGATGCGGTAAAGCAACAATACCCTAATCGGGAACTGATTGCCATTTTAGAATTGCATACGTTTAGTAGTTTGAATGAAGCATTTATGAGTGAATACAACGGGGCTTTGGCCAAGGCCGATACTGCCATTGTGTTTTATTCCAAACACGCACTGGAATTAAAACGGATGCCTGACCTGCCCGCAGAAAAAGTGAGGGAAGGTTTTAATCAACCCGGTCTCTTGTTGATGAATCACAAAGAAGATTTACAAAACTGGTTAGAAAAAAAATCTTTTTACAACGCCAATTTGGTTTTGATGAGCAGTGGCAACTATGATGGCTTAGATATGCTTAGTTTTGCAGCTAGGATTACCGGAAATTCCAATTCCTGATAAAAGAACAAATATGAAATTACAATTAACCCGTCCCATTGCCTTTATTGACCTGGAAACCACCGGTATCAACATCACCAACGATAGGATTGTAGAATTGGCCATTGTAAAGATTTCTCCAGATGGCAGCAAACAAATAAAGCGAAAATTGCTCAATCCATTGATGCCCATACCAAAACAGGCAAGTGATATACATGGCATTACGGATGAGATGGTTAAAGACGCACCTAGTTTTAAACAAGTGGCCAATGAAATCAAACAATTCATTGAGGGCTCTGATCTAGGTGGATACAATAGTAATAGATTTGATATTCCCATGCTCTTGGAAGAATTTTTGCGTGCAGGAATTGAGTTTACCGTGGATGGGAAGAAATTGGTAGACGTTCAAAAGATTTTTCACATGATGGAACAGCGCACACTCAGTGCTGCGTATAAGTTTTATTGTAACAAGACCTTAGAAGGGGCGCATGGGGCTGAAGCCGATGCCAGTGCTACCTGGGAAGTCTTAGAAGCCCAATTAGAACGATACCCTCAAATTGGGGACTCTGTTGAAAATATTGTCAAGTTTACTGGAGAAGACGATATTGTAGATTTTGCCCGCAGATTTGTAAAAGACAATGGGGTAGAAGTCTTCAATTTTGGCAAACACAAGGGCAAGCCCGTTACCCAAGTGCTCAAAGAAGAACCTCAATACTATGATTGGATGATGAAGGGAGATTTTCCCATGAACACCAAACAAAAGCTCACTGAGATTCTGAACAGGACTTTGTTAAAAAAGGGATAATTCAATTATTCAGCACCATATTTCACCGATTTGAGAAGATTAATCTGCTCAAATGGCGCAGATTTGTAATTTAGCGGCAATTCTATCATTGGATTTGGAAAAAATAGTCATCATACCCACATATAATGAAAAGGAGAATATCTCCCTCATTATTCATACCGTGTTTGGCCTCAAACAGGGTTATCATATTTTGGTGGTGGATGATGGCTCGCCCGATGGTACGGCAGAGATAGTCAAAAATCTAATCAACCAATATCCAGATCAACTATTTATAGAGGAAAGAACGGGAAAGCTTGGATTGGGCACGGCCTATATTCATGGATTTAAATGGTGTTTAGAAAAAGGCTATGCTTTTATATTTGAAATGGACGCAGACTTTTCTCATAGCCCTCATGATTTAGAAAGACTCTATGATGCTTGTAAAACAGGAGGGGCCGATTTGTCAATTGGGAGCAGGTATGTGCCTGGTGGCAAAACAGAGAACTGGCCCATAGATAGAAAAATTTATTCTAAGGGTGGAGCTTTTTATACCAAGATTATCACTTGGATGCCCGTGAATGATCCTACTGCTGGTTTTGTTTGTTATAAGCGAGAAGTGCTTGACGCCATGAACCTAGACCAAATTAGTTTTGTGGGTTATGCTTTTCAGATAGAAATGAAATTTGCTGCTTGGAAATTGGGTTTCAAAATCAAAGAAGTGCCCATCACTTTTATTGACCGTAAAATTGGTCAAAGCAAAATGAGCAAAGGCATTATCAAAGAAGGCGTACTAGGTGTACTCAAAATTCAATGGCAAAGCCTATTTAAAGATTACCACAAACGATTAAAGAATAATAACTAGAGCTTAGTCCTCATAATTGGTAATTACTTTATCCCAATTTTTATTGCGAATACTATCCATCACCATCCAATAAGCAATGATGGATAAGACAGCTAAGATGATGACTACGGGCATAAAGCTATAAATCAAATAGTGCAATCCGGCAACTGATGCAGGAATCAAGAAAGTAAATAAGCC
>CAMFKK010000387.1 GCA_945957225.1 uncultured Sphingobacteriia bacterium
TTATGCTGCTAATAGTACCTATGGTTCTGAAGTCTATGTACAGGATTTAACAAAATCAGGACCAATAATTACCGTAGTAGATAATATGAAAAACCAATCCGGGATTCTTACTGTGGATGACCAATACTTTTATATTCAAACAGATCTAAATGCCCCCAAAGGAAAAATGGTAGTTGCGCCCATTCAACAGCCAAGTCCTACTAATTGGAAAACCCTGATACCTGAACAAAAAGAAGTACTATCGGTGAGTAGTTCTGGCGGGCAAATTTATTGTAGCTATCTCAAGGACGCCATTACCAAGGTTTTCCAATATGATTTAACTGGCAAACAAATTAGAGAAATTCAATTACCAGGTCTTGGTTCAGCTTATGGATTTTCAGGTAAGAAAACAGACAAGGAATTGTATTTTACCTATAGCTCCTATATTAGTCCCTCTACTATTTATAAAATGGATATTGCCACAGGCAAAGCAGAATTATATAAAAAAGCGGGTGTCAAATTCATTTCAGAGGACTATGAATCAAACCAAGTTTTTTATACATCAAAGGATGGTACCAAAATTCCAATGATCATTACCCATAAAAAAGGTATCAAATTAGACGGAACCAATCCTACACTGCTTTATGGCTATGGTGGATTCTCTGTAAATATTACCCCTTATTTTAGTACCAGTGATATTATCCTTTTAGAAAATGGCGGCATTTATGCAGTTGCCAATTTAAGAGGTGGTGGTGAATATGGAGAAGAATGGCATGTGGCAGGTACCAAATTAAAAAAGCAAAATGTATTTGACGATTTTAGCGCAGCAGCCAAATACCTTGTAGACAACAAATACTGTAGCAGAGCAACACTTGCCATTCAAGGTGAGTCCAATGGAGGATTATTAGTGGGTGCTTGTATTACACAGGAGCCTGGTATTGCCAAAGTAGCTTTCCCTTTTGTTGGAGTAATGGATATGCTACGTTATCACAAATTCACAGCAGGTGCAGGTTGGGCTTATGACTATGGAACTTCTGAGGATTCAAAAGAAATGTTTGAATACCTTAAATCTTATTCTCCCCTCCATAATTTCAAACCCAATACAGCCTACCCTGCAACATTGGTCATGACTGCTGATCATGATGACCGTGTGGTACCAGCACATTCCTTTAAATTTACTGCTACCCAACAAGCCAATCATCAGGGTGAGAATCCTGTGTTAATTAGGATTGAAACCAAAGCAGGCCATGGTTCTGGAAGGTCAACCGAACAGGTAATCAAAGCCGAAGCAGACAAATGGGCTTTTTTATTTTACAATATGCAGATTCAACCAAAATAATTCATGCACCCATTTGTAAAAGGCATTCAAAAAAGTTTTCAAATTCATGCTAACCCAAGTTTGGCGGTTGGTATGAAAGCCTATATGCTGCACCAGTTTGAGTTTTTGGGTATCAAAGCGCCGCTAAGAGATAGATTAACAATTGAATATTTGAAAGCCCAACCATTGCAAAACTGGGATGAATTAGAACTGGTGATGAAAGAGCTTTGGGCCTTGCCCCAACGAGAATACCAGTATTTTGCCATTGACGTTTTGAAAAAACACAAACCATTATGGAACAAGAACAGTATTCAATTAATGGAATTCTGTATTTGTGAAAAGAGTTGGTGGGACACAGTAGACGGAATTGCTAGCGACTGGCTGGGCAATTATTTTTTGCTATTTCCTGCACATGTTCCCAAGGTTCCTAATCAATGGAATAAGTCTTCAAATATATGGTTACAGAGAAGTAGCATACTTTTCCAAAAAGCGTATAAAGCTAATACCAATCATGCCCTATTAACCAAATACATTCTGTATTGTAAAGACAGTCAGGAATTCTTTATCAGAAAAGCCATTGGCTGGGCATTAAGAGAGTATAGTAAGACCAATCCTGTTTGGGTAAGACAATTTGTAGCGGAGAATGCACTTTCTAATTTAAGTACAAAGGAGGCTTTGAAAGTATTAAATAAGGAAGCGCTGAAAAAGAAAAAGGGCTGAACATTGACTGTTCAACCCTTTGAAATATTTGATCTTATCCATTACATTTTCTTAGCGTCTTCCAAGAATTTAGCCAACCCAATATCAGTCAATGGATGTTTTAATAAACCCAGAATTGAATCCAATGGGCAGGTGCAAACATCGGCGCCAGCCTCAGCTGCTTTAATAATATGCAGGGCATTGCGAATAGATGCAGCCAAGATTTCTGTTTTAAAACCCTGAATGTCATAGATATGACGCATTTGACCAATCAATTCCATTCCGTCCCAACCGCTATCGTCAATTCTTCCAATAAATGGAGATACATAGGTAGCGCCTGCTTTAGCTGCTAGAATAGCTTGACCTGCAGAGAATACCAAGGTACAATTGGTGCGGATACCATTATCAGTAAACCATTTAATGGCTTTAATCCCGTCTTTGATCATGGGAACTTTTACCACAATATTTGGGTGAATGGCAGCCAATTTTTTACCCTCTTCTACCATGGCAGAGAACTCGGTTGACAAAACTTCTGCACTAATATCTCCGTCAACCAGGTCACAGATGGCTTTGTAATGAGCAGCAATAGCTTCTTCTCCTTTAATCCCTTCTTTGGCCATTAATGAAGGATTGGTGGTTACCCCATCCAAAATACCTAATTCGTTGGCTTCTTTAATTTGGGCTAAATTACCCGTGTCAATAAAAAATTTCATGTATGATTTGTTGATAGATAATTGAACACTTAGCAGTAGATAGTTGCAAACCCTTACACTAGTTTACAAAAAGAAAAAAAATGGCAGGCTACTCACATCGCACCGCTCAACCACCTATCCTTGCTGTATTCCTACCCTGGGGAGTTTCAGCAGGAGCTGGTCGTGTAAGACCTGCCGGCGCAAAAGTAAGGTTTGAAAATTAATTTTGGCGCTTTTTTTAAATAAATCTCTACTTGATTCATGGATTTGCGGTCCTAATAATATCTTTAAAGCGTTAACCACAACTGTTATGCGCTTATCCAAAATTTGTCTTTTTCTATTGATCCTTTTGCTTTTAATTCAGAAAAGTCAGGCACAAACAGCTTTATTACAACCCGGATTTGATAAGAATGAATACCTGGAATTACTGAAAATTACTGCCCGCCAAGTAGATACCCCTTGGAACAAAGTACAAACCCCTGCTTCAGAAAAATTCAAGATGGTTTACCGCTCCCCTACCATGGGTCTAGACAATCGTTGGGATCTTTGGGTAGCAGATAATGGTATTGCTGTGATTAGTTTAAGAGGAACCACTTTAAAAATGGAAAGTTGGGTGGAGAACTTTTATGCAGCCATAGTTCCTGCAAGTGGAAGTATTAGGACTGTCTCTTATACACATCTGACGCTGCCGACGACTAGTCGAGTGT
>CAMFKK010000388.1 GCA_945957225.1 uncultured Sphingobacteriia bacterium
CTTTGCTTGAAACGGTAAAACAAACACTCACCAGAAGCATTGAAATTAGCATGCATCCGGCTGCTGTAACCGCAGAAATGGTCAATTTTGTTGACAATAATATCAAACAAAATCCAGGTAAGACATCTCTAAGGTTCAATATGTATGAACCCAAGGAAAACCTAAAAGTGAGTTTATATAGTTTGGATAAAAGCTTTTTGATGAATGAGGATATGGCCGGGTTTCTAATGAATAACCCCGATTTTGAAGTAAATGTGGGGGTTGTCAGTGCCTAAACTGACCCTGTGTCAGGTTTTTGCTGTTTTTTATATTAATCACATTGGTGGAAAAGTCAAATCAGCAGGAACTAGGCTTTGGATTTATATTTGATATTCATCTCTTATCATCAACATAAAAACAATAAAAATGGCTTTAGAACTAACAGACGCAAATTTCAAGAGCACCGTGCTCGACAGCGATAAATTAACCGTAGTGGATTTTTGGGCTGAATGGTGTGGACCTTGCCGTGCTATTGGACCAGTTATTGAAGAATTGTCCAAAGAATACGATGGAAAGATTAATGTAGGAAAAGTAAATGTGGATCATAATCCCAATCTTAGTGTGAACTATGGTATTACTTCTATTCCAGCTATCCTGTTCATCAAAGGTGGTCAGATTGTTGACAAACAAATTGGAGCAGTTCCTAAAAGTGTTCTTGACAAAAAGATTCAGGCACATTTATAATCCTGAAAAACTATTCAAAAAGAGGCCCCATTTGGGGTCTCTTTTGTTATTGGATATTCATGATTAATATTTTATTATCTTACCGCCTTATTCAATCAGCCAACTACTAGTTTATGGAACGCTTTCATGGAATATTGGGCATTATTTTGATACTGGCCATTGCTTTTTTGTTTTCAAATAATAAAAAGCGCATCAACTATAGGTTGGTGGTCAGTGGTATGATGCTCCAAGTAGCCATAGCAGTTTTAGTTTTAAAAGTTCCTCCTGTTACTTGGTTCTTCCAAAAGCTAGGACATGGAATGGAAAAAATTGAACAGTTTGCTAGACAAGGGGTTTCCTTTGTTTATGGTGGTATTATGGTAGCAGGCCCTGCTCCTACCAATGTGCAGAATTTTGCACAAGGTGGTTTTGTATTTGCCTTTAGTGTTACAGCAACCATAATCTTGGTTTGTGTATTAGTGGCAATTTTATATCATTTTGGGGTTATGCAAATGATAGTATCCTTGATTGCAAAAGCCATGAATTTTATCATGCGTGTAAGTGGCGCCGAAGCCCTAAGCAATGTGGCCAGTGCATTTGTTGGTCAGGTAGAAGCGCAGGTAATGATTCGTCCTTATTTGAGTAGCATGACCAAAAGTGAATTATTGGCTAGCATGAGTGGAAGTCTGGCTTGTATTGCTGGCGGTATTTTAATTGTGTATGCCAATATGGGTGCAAAGGCGGAATACCTGTTAACAGCTTCTTTGATGGCAGCGCCTGGTGCATTGGTGATTTCAAAAATTGTCTTCCCTGAAACGGAAGAATCCCAAACCATGGGTAAGGTTAAACTGGAAGTCAAAAGCCCTTACAGTAATATTATTGATGCCATTTCACATGGCGCCAGTGATGGCATGAAAATTTCTGTGAACGTCATTGCCATGTTGATTGGTTTTATTGCATTGATTGCCTTTATCAATTGGGGATTTGGAAAAGTATATCCTGGTCTAACGCTAGATTTAATCTTTAGCAAAATCTTCTATCCAATGACATGGGCCATGGGTGTTCCTGCCGTAGACGTAGCAAATGCAGCTACCTTATTGGGGCAAAAAATCACCATTAATGAGTTTGTAGCTTTTAATAATTTAACAACTAAGACAGTTCCCATTGTTTCCGAAAAAGGATTGCTAATTGTAAGTATTGCCATTTGCGGATTTGCCAATTTTAGTAGCGTGGGAATGCAAATAGGGGGTATTGGTGAATTGGCACCCACTAGAAGAGCAGACCTAGCAAAATTGGGTTTAAAAGCACTATTATGTGGAACTTTAGCCTCCTATTTATCAGCCAGTATTGCAGGTATTTTAATGTCCTAAAAAATAAGTTCATCAATAAAAAACCCGGTGAACTTCACCGGGTTTTTTATTGATGATTGGGATAACAATTGACAAATATCATTCAGCGGCAATGAATTTGGTTTAATTTTGCTAAAATTTCCATTACATGAAAGACACAGGGATCTCAAGACTGGTAGCATTGGAAAAAAATGCTGATTTGAAAAAAATTGGTGAAAAAATCCTAAACAAAGAGCGTATCTCATTTGAAGATGGGGTATTATTATTTGAGCAGGGTTCACTCTCCTTTTTAGGGGCTTTGGCCAATTGGGTTAGAGAAGAAAAACACGGAGATAAAACCTATTTTAATAGAAATTTTCATATTGAGCCTACTAATGTTTGTGTTTTTAGTTGCAAATTCTGCGCCTATTCCAAATTATATGCTCATCGCGAGGAAGGATGGGAACTGAGCATTGACCAAATGATGCATATTGTCAAATCTTATGATGGCAAACCTGTTACTGAAGTACATATTGTAGGCGGTGTTCACCCTAAAATGGATATGGAATTCTTTACCAATCTCTTGCGCAGTATTAAAGCACATAGGCCTGAATTGCATATTAAAGCATTTACCCCAGTTGAATTGGATTATATGTTCCGTAAAGCCAAGCTGAGTACGGTAGAGGGAATGCGTTTGGCACACGAAGCAGGTTTAGATAGTTTACCAGGTGGAGGTGCTGAAATTTTTCATCCAGAAATTCGTACACAAATCTGTGAAGATAAAGTGGATGCAAACGGTTGGTTATCCATTCATCAAGCGGCCCATGAATTGGGTATGCATAGCAATGCCACCCTACTCTATGGCCATATTGAAAAATATTGGCATAGGATTGACCATATGGAAAGACTACGCCAACTACAAGACAAAACAGGCGGTTTTAATACCTTTATTCCATTGAAATTCCGTAATAAGGATAATGACATGAGTCATGTTGCTGAATCATCCGTTATTGAGGATTTGAAAATGTACGCGGTTTCTAGGTTATACTTAGATAATTTTCCACATGTAAAAGCCTATTGGCCCATGTTAGGCAGACAAAATGCTCAATTAACTTTGAATTTTGGCGTAAATGATATTGATGGAACCATTGACGACACTACCAAAATTTATTCTATGGCTGGTTCTGAAGAACAAACTCCTTCTATGACTACGGCAGATCTTGTAACCCTGATCAAACAAGTTAACAGACAACCTGTGGAAAGAGGTACCCTGTATAATGAAATCCGTGATTATAGCAGTATTGCCCTGTCTCTTATACACATCTGACGCTGCCGACGACTAGTCGAGGGTGTGTG
>CAMFKK010000389.1 GCA_945957225.1 uncultured Sphingobacteriia bacterium
CTTCTGCTCCTTCCAAAGCCACCATCTTATCTGTAAATTCTTGCACACTTGGATTAGAAAATCGGCTATAGATATTGTCATCCGATTCATCGGCAAAAGCTGCACGCATGTCTTCTGCATTGTCAAAACAAAAACTGCTGGTGAGGAACATGGGAGTGGAATGCTCCATTTCATTGGTTCTTGCTGTTTGTATGCGGATGGCGTCTGTTTGTTGGTGTGACATGGTTGCTAATTAAAAAGAATTAAATGATTTCTGCGGTCCAGTGAATAGTGGCACCTGCAGCGCGTAATGTGGCTGCTACAGAACAGTATTTGTCAATAGATAGGGCACAGGCTTTTTGGGCTTTTTCAAGGTCTGTAATGCCGCTAAATTGAAAACGAATATCAATGGTTTTCCAAAGAGCAGGTTCTTTACCGCTTTCTCTTTCTGCTTCAATAATCATTTTTACTGCAGTAGGTTCCTGTCTTTGCTTCTTCAAAATGGAAACAATATCCACCCCACTACAACCACCCAAACCCATTAATAGGGTCTGCATGGGTCTGATTCCGGCGTTTTGCCCACCAATTTCCACAGCAGCGTCCATTTGTAGCATATGGTTATTGGCATCCTTGGCCTCAAATCCATAGTCACCAATGGTTCTAGTCAACTCAATTCGGGTCATTTTGAAGATTTATGCAAATGTAATTTATCCAAGCCCTTATTTTGCATTGAATTCGGGAATAATTGATATGCAAATATTTGAATACAAGCAAGATTTTAAGCTAGAGAACGGTTCTGTATTAAAGGGAATTGAAATTGGATACCAAGTACATGGATCCATGAATGCGGCCAAAGACAATGTGGTATGGGTATGTCATGCCCTTACTGCCAATGCCGATGCGGCTGATTGGTGGAAGGGTTTGGTGGGTAATGGATCCTTGATTAATCCCGATGAATATTGCATTGTAGGAGCTAATATTTTGGGCTCCTGTTATGGGTCAACTGGCCCTTTGAGCACCAACCCTGCTACAGGAGAGCCTTATTATTCCAGTTTTCCATCAGTGACCATTAGAGATATGGTGGAAGCGCATATTCTCTTGCGCAAATATTTGGGCATTGCAAAAATTCACTTGCTCATGGGTGGCAGCATGGGCGGCTATCAGGTTTTGGAATGGGCTGTGATGGAAAAGGAATTGATTGAAAAAGTATTCTTGATTGCAACATCTCCATCAGAAAGTGCCTGGGGTGTGGCGGTTCATACGGCGCAACGTTTGGCCATTGAGGCCGATGGTACTTGGTTAGACAGAAGCCCATCGGCGGGAGCCAAGGGGCTTAAAGCAGCTCGCGCCATTGGAATGCTCACCTATAGGAATTATGGAACTTTTCAAGAAAAACAAACCGATCCTGATCCTGAAAAGATTGACAATTTTAAAGCCTCTTCTTATTTGAATTACCAAGGCGATAAATTGGTAAACCGATTTAATGCTTATAGTTATTGGTTATTGACCAAGGCCATGGATTCCCATCATTTGGGCCGTGGACGCGGAGGCGATTTAATCAAAGTATTGGAATCTATTTCACAACCCATGCTCATCATTGGCATTCATAGCGATATTCTTTGTCCCTTAGACGAGCAACGTTTTATGGCAGCTCATTTACCCAATGCGCATTTGGTAGAAATTGATTCAGCTTATGGGCATGATGGTTTCATCATTGAAACAGCTCAGATTACTGAGCATCTTAAAGAGTTTATTTAACCTTTTAAAGGTTTTTTTAGTTAAGAGATAATATTTTAGTGAAGAGATAAGAGTGAAGAGTGAAAAGTGAACAGAGTAAGGGCTTCGCCCCTAACTTTTACTCTTTAAATTAGATTTCTCTGCATTCTTCACTCTTCACTTTTCATTTACTTTTTCTTCACTTTTCACTTTCCTATTGCGGGTGATAAATTTTCTCGGCAGTAGCATAGACTTCTTTTTTGTTTAAGGTCATGTGCTTGGTTTGCTGTTTTACATACATGTCCATTTGGTCTGTATAATGCGGTGAATTCTTTCTGGCCGATGCGCCATAGGTATTGATAGATTCAATAATGGGGCCGTCTTTGGTAAATCTGACTAATTCAATATAAGCATCGCCCTGATTGCCTTTGAGCATGCCGTTCTTGTAAGGAATAGAATACATGGGTGCTAATACATCGGGCAATCCCGGGGCTGGCAATTCTTTGTTTCCTCGTACCATTTTTTGAATATCGCCCAAGGCCAAATTGGTTCTGCCAAAGTCTTTGAGCATACTGGCTTTTACGCCACGAAAAGCTTCTACTGCTAATTCCTTGCTTAGTACAGATGCTTGCATATAATGCTTTCGATTTCTATAAATACTATCATAGAGTAGCAAAAAAGTTCCAGCCCCAACACTATTCGCATCTCCTTTTTTATCCCATGTATTTAATTGCCCAATCAGGTCAGCAATATCTGGAAAGTCTGTTGCATTTAGTGTAAATAGGTTGTCAATATTGATGGGGAAATAAAATTTGCTTGGGTACTGTCTGTCAAATTTGATTTTCTTAAAACTATCAAAATCAATGGTCTTGTGTTGGGCCATGAGTTCTGCAAAACGCATGCTGCGATTGTTTTCTAGGGTTTCATAACCCATGGTGGGGTCTTTCATCACTGCATTGTCCGGACCTTCGGTAGCATGAAAAGGAGAGTGGTTGGTATTGTATACAAAACCAGATTGTGGTTGCAATACTTGTGGTAGATCTGACAAAGGATGCAGCTTGGTCCAAAGTGTTGCAGAAGTATTGCCAGGCAAAGTGGTCTTCCATTGAAACTTGGGATCACGAATAGGTATGCGTCCATTACTCAAATAATAAATGGTATCAAAACGGTCTGCATACACAATATTATATCCTGGAATGGCCAACATATTTAAAGCTGCTTTGAACTCGGTAAAATTGCGGGCTTTGTTAAAACGGTACCATTGTTCTAGCCCACGAATATCCATTTGGGCTGGCATGCGAATAGAGAATGTTCCACGATCTGTAATAATGGTGGGTCCGTATTTGCTCCAATAAGCTTTCTTGTTTACACCTATAACAATGCCTGCTATTTTTACTTTTAGTGCTACATTTTTAGATTCCAATGTTTCCCAATTGCCATCCAATTTGTATTCTAATTTATTGGCAGGATTGATCTCTAATTGGTAAACGTCTAATTTGTCTGGGGCATTCACCGTATGGGCCCAACCCAGGTTTTCATTGACCCCATGTAAGATGCTAGGTGCACCTGGAAAATTGGCGCCTAAAATATTCCATCCCTCTTCACTGCACAAATGTGCTTCATAAAATGCTACGGGTCCTTCCAAAGGCTGATGGGCATTGATGTCTAGGTATACCTGTCCAT
>CAMFKK010000390.1 GCA_945957225.1 uncultured Sphingobacteriia bacterium
GGTATACAATTTAATAAAGACAGCTTTAAAATTGAAGAAGGTGTTACGGTAACTGACTTGTTTTACGGAAAAAAATTGATTATGAGCATTGTGGCGGAAGATGCTCTATGGAATAATATGCAAGTAAATCAACTTGCCATTAGCAATAAGGAGATAATTCAAAAAGCAGTATCAGACTATGTAATGTTATATAGCCTTCAAAACAAATTTAAAAGAATTGGTTTAATACTTCTTGTAATTGCATTTACAGTCTTTATCATTTTCTTAATAAAAAAACTATTTCAATTTAGTCGGAAATGGATTGTAAAGCATGTAGAAAAAGGCATCAATGGCATCAAAATTAAGACCTATACATTGCTCAATAGCAAACAAGAAGCCTTGCTATTACTTAGACTAAATAAATTATTACAATGGTCATTCATTCTTTTATCCATTTATTTAATGCTGCCATTGGCTTTTAGCATTTTACCATGGACAAAAGACATTGCTGAAAAACTATTAGGCTTTGTAATAAATCCATTGAAAGATATTTTAAATGCCATTTGGGTTTACCTCCCTAATTTATTTACCATTATTGTATTGGCAACAGTAATTTTTTATATTAGAAAAGGGGTTTATTTTTTGAGTAAGGAAATTGAAAATGGATATTTAAAAATAGATGGATTTTACAAGGATTGGGCTAAACCTACCTATCAAATTATTAGCATTCTCCTATTTGCATTTTTAATAATTGTCATATTCCCTTATTTACCCGGTTCCGAAAGTCCAGTTTTTAAAGGTGTTTCCGTTTTTATTGGACTACTATTTACCTTTGGTTCAACAGGATCTTTGAGTAATATTATTTCTGGATTGGTTTTAACATATACTCGAGCATTTAAAATTGGTGACCGTGTTCAAATTGGAGAAACCGTGGGTGATGTAATTGAAAAATCACTCTTAGTTACTAGAATCAAAACTATAAAAAATGAAATAATATCTATTCCCAATTCCAATGTAATGAATAGCCATACTATTAATTTCAGCTCAGCAGTCAAAGAAGGCAATGGATTAATCTTACATACTACCGTTACTATTGGATATGATGCCCCATGGGAAACTGTACACCAGTTGCTGATTAATGCAGCATTGGCAACAAAGGGGATTAACAAAAACCCATCTCCTTTTGTATTGCAAACCAGCTTAGATGACTTTTTTGTGAGCTATCAAATCAATGCCTATACCAATAAGCCTAATGAACAAGCTGTTATTTATTCAAACCTCCATATTCAAATTCAGGAGTCATTTAATAAAGCGGGTGTAGAAATCATGTCTCCCCATTATAATGCTATTAGAGATGGTAATGCCAAGACTAACCCCACCAAGCCTATCAACTAAACCTTCCGCAATTACATTTTATGTATCTTGCATAAACAAGTAAATACCATGGAAAAAAACGCAGCAATAGTTGGAATTGTCATGGGAAGTGACAGTGATTTAAAAATCATGCAAGACGCTGCCAAGATGCTGGAGCATTTTTCTATCCCTTTTGAACTAACCGTGGTATCAGCGCACCGTACCCCTTTAAGAATGGTAGAATATGCACAAACTGCCAGAGAAAGGGGGGTAAAAATCATTATTGCTGGAGCCGGTGGCGCCGCTCATTTACCTGGTATGATTGCTGCCATTACAAGTTTACCCGTTATTGGCGTTCCTGTAAAATCTTCCAATTCTATTGATGGCTGGGATTCAATCCTTTCTATTTTGCAAATGCCAAATGGTGTTCCGGTAGCAACTGTGGCCTTAAATGCAGCAAAAAATGCTGGTATACTTGCTGCAGAAATGATTGGTGCTTTTGACCAAAAAATTGGTGATGCCATCATTGCTTACAAAACTGAAATGCTTAGTGAAGTTGAAGTCAAGATAAAAAATCTACAACAGGACTGGCCAAATGGATTTGACCAGAATAATTAGTCTTGAACTATTAGGACAAATTGCATATCTAATGCAGAAGATGCTTGATATATTGTTTGCATCCAAGACTGACCATATTTACCAAAGTCAGTAGAAAAATTATAAACCCTTTCTTGCAGGGAATTATTGGGGAATAAACTAGTTTTCAAACTTTCAATTTGTCTTGCGGCTGTATCATATTGTAAACGTTCTGCCCTAAGTATTTTTTTCTCCAATTCCTTTAATCGCTTGGCCGATTTGGTTTGTAAAGCTGCAACATGCGTTTCTAAAGTACCATCTACATTATTTACAACCAGTTTTAGCTGTTCATAAACTGCCCAAATAGCAGACATTTCTGCCTCAATTTGCATTTGTTTTTGGGTTTGTTTTTTTACATACTGATTCAACAATTCAAAACTATTTTGAAACAAAGCTTCCACACTAATGTCTAGCTGTTGCATTTGCTGGAACTGACGACTTGAAACTTGTAGAAAAGAGTTTCTTAAGATTAAAACGGGATATGGGATACCTACAGATTCAAATACAGATTTTAATTCTAACCAATAGGCCAATTCTCCCCCACCTCCAATAAATGCTATATTGGGCAAAATGGTTTCTTGAAACCCACCCCGTAAAATCACATTGGCACTAAATCTATCTGGATGATTTTCTAGTTCTAACAAAATCTGCTCTTGTGTCAACTTGAGATCCAGCGCTTTTACCTCATACACATCACCCTGTAATTCTATTCTTTCTCTTTTGTCCTCAAATAAATAAAACAAGTTAATGTCTCTTCCACCAGCTTGAACTTTATAATGCGCTTCTAAACCTTTAGAAGTTACTGTAACAGCTTTTTGTGAGAACCCTTCTAATAATTCTTTTTTAACAACCGCATGATAGGCATGTTTTAAAACGTAATTATCAGGTATTAACACCAATAAGCCATAATCTGCAAATAAATGATTTACCAATTCCAAGGTTGCCATCTGAATGGTTCTACCTTCTTGATAACATTGCTTAAAAAGTTGGGTAAGATCAGATCCATATTTCAAAACCCCTATTTGGCCTTCAATAGATTGAATCAATGCAATAAAAGCTTTGTCAACCTTCATCCTTCCAACGGCGCCAGTTTGTTTGGTATTCCAATGCAATGAAGCGCCTCCCACATTGATAGAACCTATTTCATCCAAATCAGCGTCTTCACTACCCATATAATACATGGGAACAAAATTGCTTCCAGGTATATTGGCAGTCAAATATTCAGCCAATTTAACGGCATGCAAAATCTTGTAAATAAAATAGAGTGGCCCGGTAAAGATATTGGGTTGATGCGCAGTTGTAATGGTAAAAGTATTTTCAGCTAATAAAGCTTCTAAATGCATACTGGTTATGGGTGATAAATTTAATCAAGAATATAGTATTTTTAAATGTTCTACTAATTGAGTTC
>CAMFKK010000391.1 GCA_945957225.1 uncultured Sphingobacteriia bacterium
CAAGAAGGTTATCAGGCTCCAATAGGATACTACAAAAATCTAAAGGGAAATAAAATTGAACTATCATTTGAGGTTTATTATAAATGGATGCAACATTATTTGGATTTTAAAAGTGGCGCAAATCTTATCATGAACAAGCATATTGAAACCGAATTGATCAATACCAATGGTGTAGCTTATGGTGCTGAGTTCATGATTAAGAAAACAGTAGGAAACTTAAACGGTTGGTTAAGCTATACTTATTCCAGAACTTTTTTACAAATGAATGATCCTCTAGCACAAGAAAGTATCAATAGTGGTGATAAATATCCAGCTAGTTATGATAAACCTCACAATATTAATTTAATTGGTAACTATCAATTTTCTCATAGATTAAGTCTTTCTCTGAATGGTGTGTATAGCACTGGTAGGCCAATTACATTACCAATTGCTGTATTTTATCAGGCAGGTGCGCAACGCGTATTATATTCTAACAGAAATCAATATAGAATACCTGATTATATAAGGGCTGATGTTTCGGTTAATTTGGAGGGTAATCACAAAATTAAGAAACTAGCCCATAGTTCATGGTCCATGGGTGTTTATAATGTGTTTGCCAGGCAAAATCCTTATTCAGTCTATTTTATCCAGGAAAACGGATTAATAAAAGGGTACCAGCTTTCTATTTTTGCATCTGCTATTCCTTTCATCACCTATAATTTTAAATTTTAGTAAGATGAAAATAAAAAGAATCCTATTCTTCATCATTCTGGTCATACAGTTTGCTTGCAAAAAACCTTATGATGTTCCTGCCATTAATATTAATTATGCCTATTTGGTTTTAGAAGGGAACATTGAAATAGGTAACAACAAGATTTCAGTTATACATTTAAGCAGAACACAAACATTTAAGGATACTTCAGTTACAACTCCGGAAACGCAAGCAAAAGTTATGATTGAATCAAATAATGGGTCTAGTTATCCATTGAATGAGACATCTAATGGTGAATATACTTCTAGCCCATTACAGTTAAATAGTATTCAGGAATATCGTTTAAAAGTTATTACCGCCAATTCTGATCAATATGTTTCAGCATTTGTAAAGGGTAAAGCTGCTCCGGAAATAGATAGTGTTACTTGGAAGCAAGACAAAGATTTGAAAATTTTTGTACATACTCACGACCCTAATAATAATTCACGATTTTATAAATGGGAGTTTGATGAGACCGCACAACATAACGCACCAATAGAATCTAATCTTGGTGTAAAAGATGGATTAATATTTTATAGGGATTCCACTACTCAAGTTTATAATTGCTGGACTACTACCCGCTCAAATACAATAGCTGTAGCTAGTACTAAAGCTTTAAACACAGATGTAGTTAGCTATCAACAAATTCATAAAATAATTCAAAATGATTCCCGATTGGATATTAGATATAGCATTAATGTTCGTCAATATGCCATTTCAGAGGAAGCATATCAGTATTGGCAAATTTTGCAAAAAAGTACACAACAAACAGGTAGCATCTTTGACCCACAACCTTCACAAATAAGCGGTAATGTCACTTGTGTAAATGACCCTAAAAAAACTGTCATTGGTTTTATTAGTGCAGGTTCTTATTCTGAAAAAAGAATATTTATAAATAATTCAGAACTTTCAAACTGGGCATTTACCTCTGCTGGTGTTGAATGTAATGTTCGTTTTGGTGCCCAGAATCCGAATAACTATTTATTATTTAGTTATTCAGATACTTCTTATGCGCCACAGTATTTTGTAACTGGTGGGGGAATTGCCATGTACAAGATCTCATGTTTGGATTGCAGAAGAGCTGGCGGAACAAGCATTAAACCTGCTTTCTGGAAATAAATAATTAAAAATTGGAAAATAACAAATCAAATCGTTTTCAGTATATTTTTTGCATCATTCTGATTTTGCAATCTGGTTTTGTATTTAGCCAAGCAGAGAAATCCCTGGTTGCTTTAGAATCTTATTCTATCAATCATTTACAAGAAAAAGTATTCGCTCATACAGACAAAGAAAATTATATTACTGGAGAAATTTTATGGTTCAAATTATATCTAACGGATGCCCTGTTGAATAAACCTTTGAATTTGAGTAAAATTGCATATGTAGAAATTTTAGATAAATTTCATAAACCAATTCTCCAATCTAAAATAGAATTAAGGAAAAGCATGGGCGATGGAAGTTTCCTGCTTCCTTATTCTTTGCAATCAGGAAATTATCTATTTCGTTGCTATACTGGTTTAATGAAGAATTCTTCAGCTGAATTTTATTTTGAGAAACAGCTTACAATTATCAATCCTTTTAAGAAACCGGATTGGTCTGATGCAAAAGCCTCAATTTTTAATGTTCAGTTTTTTCCAGAGGGCGGAAATTTGGTAGCTGGATTTGAAACAAAAATAGGCTTCAAAGTTACCGATCAATATGGAAAATCATTTGATGCAAATGGGTTTATTGAAGATGAATTGAAACAAAAAATTGTTCCATTTAAAACTTCCCGATTTGGGATGGGCCAATTTCTGTTTAAAGCCATACCTGGAAATAGATATAAAGCTATTGTTGAGATTGAAGGTAAAAAAATGGAATATGAATTGCCAACTATCTATCAACAGGGAGTTGTATTGAAGATATTAGAAAACGCAAGTAAGCAAATTGTTATTGTAGTACAAGCATCAAAAGAACCTCAACATTTAGAACTATTAATTCATTCTAAAAAGTCAATAAAAGCTTTATCACTTCCAAATTTTGTAAATGGCAAACTTCAGTTAGTGTTACCAGATTCATTATTGGGTGAGGGAATTACAGCGTTTACTTTATTCAATGATCGGCATCAACCTTTATGTGAACGAATATTTTTCAGGAAACCTGTTCATATTTTAGAATTTGATGCACAAATCAATACCAAGAACCTAAGTAAAAGAGGTAATGTAAATTTGTCAATACATGTAACCGATAATTTGCAACCTGTAGTTTCAAATCTTTCCTTGTCTGTTTTCTTGCTAGATTCTTTGCAGACAGCACCTCATTCTAATTTGCTAAGTTATTTATGGTTAGAATCTGACTTAAAAGGTGAAATTGAATCACCTGAATATTATTTCTCAGATGCCTCAGATCTTTTTGAGTGTACAGAAAATTTGCTACTCACTCAAGGGTGGAGAAGATTTTCATGGGGTGATGTTTTTGAAAGTAATCAAAAAAATCAAAACGATTATTCAGAATTGAATGGTCATCTCATATGGGCAAAAGTTACAAATAAAACGGACGGCAAGCTAGCAGAAGGAGTAACTGTTTACTTGTCATTTCCTGGAAAAAGACCTTTATTTAATCAGGGGATTAGTGATAAAAATGGACTGGTTCTTTTTATTA
>CAMFKK010000392.1 GCA_945957225.1 uncultured Sphingobacteriia bacterium
CATTAAAAGGGTTTCAACAATACCTGGTGCTGAAGCCAGACCAAGACCAATTGAGAACAATTTAGAAAAGACAATAGAACAAGCCATTCCAGAAAAAAGAGTGGAATTAAAAATGGGTGTTGTGATTACCAATAGTGATCAGGGATACCCTTATATTTCATTAGAAGCAGTTCAGGGCGAGGCCGATGAAACCCAATCCAAATACATCTCTAAAACTGTAAAACTAGACTTGGCAAAATTTGTCAACACAGAAGTTTTCAATGAAGATGACAAAATGCTCTTGCAGCAGTTGCGTAAACTCATGCAAGGAGAAGTGAATAGGTATTTGAACAGAAATTCACCTTTTAGTGGCATTTGGGAGAATATTATTCAACAACATAGTGACGAACTACCAGAAGAAACAAGGCATTTGATCAATGAATACCTGCATCCCAAGTTCAAAAAACTATTTGAGGAGCTAAGTCAGTCAAAATTTGTTTTTTACTTGCCTGCTAAAAAAGCATTTACAACTGCCAATCTGGTATCAGCAGAAATTAGCCAAGAATTTATTAGTCCAGAATTTGAAGTAGGCTATGCAAATGGATACTATACTGTTGATTGTAGGATTAAATTGCCTTTGGCGGATTTAAATATTTCAGAGAATGAATCTGAATCTGCTCTTTTGTTCCAATACCATAACCAGTTTTATACTTGGAAACGTGCTGAAGACATCATGCAGGTAGAGCGATTCTTGCCATCAGGTAAAATTCAAATCCCTGCTGCAGAATGGGGTGTTCAATTACAGCAATTCTTGATGCCCCTTTCAAAGGAGTATCATGTACACTTTACAAATGTTCAAAAGGAAGAAGTCAAAGACATTAAACCTGATTGGAAAATCCTATTAAAGGAGAAAGGTGACTACCTTTTATTTCAACCAGTATTTATTTATAGGGGTTATGAAGTAAAACAAACTGACAAAGAAAAAATCATTCTTCCCGAAGCCGATAGATTATTGATTATTCAAAGAAACCTGGCTTTGGAAAGAGAAATGATGCAGCGGATTGAGTCATTACATTCTCAATTCATCCACCCTTCTGAAAGCAATACTCTAGCGCTCAAGGGCACTGATGTACTAAAAAATAATTGGTTCTTCTTATTTATTGATGCTGCAAAAGACATGAATATTCCTGTGCATGGTTTTGAGGCATTGAAAAATTTTAGATTCAATACCGCCAAGCCAAGTACTCAAATCTTTATCAGTAGCAATACAGACTGGTTTGACGCCAAAGTGCAGATTAATTTTGGTGAGCAACGCGTTACCGTTGAAGACGTTAAAAAGGCCCTTGCCAATAAACAACAGTTTGTACAACTTGGGGATGGCACATTGGGTATTCTACCTGAAGAATGGATCAAGAAATACAGTTTGCTATTCCGCGTAGGCGATGGCAAACAAGGCAGTATGAAACTTAGTAAATACCACTTTAGTGTTATTGAGGAGCTCTATTTGCAAAGAGACGAGGAAGAACTTTTTTTCCAATTAGAGGAAAAATACGAAAGACTAAAAGAAAACCACCAGATCAAAGCCATTCCAGCTCCAGCACATTTACAATCGGTACTGCGCCCCTATCAGGAAAGTGGGTTCCAATGGCTCAACTATCTAAGAGAAGTGCAATGGGGTGGTATTTTAGCCGATGACATGGGTCTTGGTAAAACCATTCAGGCGTTGAGTTTTCTTCACCATTTAAAATCTGAAAACGGAAGTTTAAAAGCATTGGTGGTATGCCCTACTACCCTAATGTATAATTGGCAGAACGAGATCCGAAAGTTCACTCCCAATCTAACATTTTATATGCACCATGGTGGCACTAGAACCAGGGGCAGTCTATCAGATGCTGGTATAGATGTAATCATTACTACATACGGTACACTTAGAAGCGATATAAAACAGTTTGTAGATGTGGCTTTTGATTATGTAATCTTAGATGAAAGTCAAGCCATCAAAAACCCATCAAGTAAAGTAACCAAAGCCGCAGGTTTACTACGTGCTAAAAATAGACTTTGCTTAAGTGGTACGCCTTTACAGAATAATACTTTTGACATTTTTGCCCAGATGAATTTCTTAAACCCAGGCATGTTGGGTAGTGTAGAATTCTTTAAGCATGAATTCTCTATGCCCATTGACAAATTTGGGGAGAAAGAACAGAAAGATCATTTAAGAAAACTACTCTATCCTTTTATCCTGAGAAGGACTAAGGAACAAGTGGCCAAAGACCTTCCTGAAAAACAAGAAATGGTGCTATTCTGTGAAATGGGTGATGAACAACGTAAAATTTATGACGCCTATAGAAACGATTATAGAGACAAGATCTTAGGTGTTGTAGAAAATCAGGGGATTCAAAAATCACAATTGACCATTCTTCAAGGTTTGATGAAGCTTAGGCAAATTTGTGATAGCCCCGCCATAGTAAAAGAAGCAGAAAGATTCCCGAACGTTTCAGTTAAGTTAGAAGAAATAGGAAGAGAGATTACTGAAAACATCAGTAATCATAAAGCCCTAATCTTCTCGCAATTCTTAGGTATGCTTTCACTGATCAAAGACAAGATGCGAGAGTTGGAAGTTGATTTTGAATACTTTGATGGAAGCAGTACCATCAATGAAAGAGAGGCTGCCATTCAACGTTTTCAAAATGAAGACTCTTGTAGGGTGTTTTTGATATCGCTAAAAGCAGGAGGCGTGGGTCTTAACCTAACTGCCGCAGATTATGTTTATATTGTAGATCCTTGGTGGAACCCCGCAGTAGAACAACAGGCCATTGACCGTACGCATAGGATTGGGCAAACCAAGAATATCTTTGCTTACAGAATGATTTGTACTGATACTGTAGAGGATAAGATTCTTAAATTACAAGAACGCAAACGCAATCTTGCCAAAGACTTAATCACAGATGACGAAGGATTTGTTAAGACACTAACCAAAGAAGACGTAGAGTACCTATTTAGCTAAAAAAATCAATATGCACCGTTTGAAAAAAAGCATGCTCCTGTTAGCGCTTATGTTAAGTAGCATGGTTATTGCACACGAATTTTGGATGGCCCCCAGCCGTTACTTACTTAAAAGCAATGAATCTTTTGGTTTTAATTGCTATGCCGGAGAAGATTTTAAAGAAGCTATCTGGGCCAAACGAAAAGAAAGAACTTTACAGGTTTACCAATATCACCTTATTGGTAAAAAAGATATTACGCCAGTTTTTAAAGAAAAAGATAGTTTGGCAATAAAAATGCAAATTACTGAGAAAGGCAATCATTTAATTGCGCTTCGTTCCATACCAAGTTATATAGAACTAGATCCCAATTTGTTTAAGACCTATTTGTTAGAAGACGGAA
>CAMFKK010000393.1 GCA_945957225.1 uncultured Sphingobacteriia bacterium
TGATGAATATCCAGACCAATTAGACGTGATTGTGGTTTGCAAAGACGTATTTCCTGTAGGTGGAAGCGCAGACCTAGGTTCTGCCAAAACCTTAAATTTTGAAATCAATGATGATAACCTAGTTGGTACGGGCGATAGGGTTGCCATAGCCAACCTGATTGACTTAGACAGAAGCCCAAAATATGGATTGTCTGCCCTATATTTAAAACGCAACATCAAAGGCAGTTTTATAAACCTTAGCGCCGCATATAGCAATATTTTTCCGGCATTTAACAGTGGCAGAAAGGAAGAAACTGTTTTTTATATTAGGGCTGATCTGCCCTTGGTTAGCCCATATAGAAAATGGACTGGTTCTTATGAAACGGCGCTTCGTTTTACCAATAACCGATATTTGAATGACTCTGTTTTTGAATCGGATTTCAAATACCGTTACCGAGTTTTAGATGCATGGCTGGGTTATAATATTGGCGCAAAAAAACATTTGTCCAATGCTGAAATTAACAAACGACTAAAACATTTGCTTTCTATACGAGGCATTTATAGACGGTATGAAAGCATTCCAAAATATTACCAAACCAATTATAGCAGTGACTATTCCAATTTGTCAACTGTTTTGGGCGCCTTAACCGTATTTGAACAAAACTATTATCATAGCAACTATATCTATGGATTTGGAAGAAACGAGGACGTTCCTGAAGGATTTTCAATGTCATTGATTGGCGGCTGGACCAATAGAAATGATATTTCAAGACCCTATTTAGGATTTGATTATCAACGAAACTATTTTACTAGAAAAAAGAATTATCTCAATTATATACTTCGATTTGGAGGATATTATGGTAACCAAAGGCTTGAAGACATAAGTATTTTAACGGCCATAGAAACTTTTACCAGGCTGAGAAAATTGGGCAATAGCAAATGGTTAGTCAGGCATTTTTTGAGCGGTAGTTTAACAGAACAAATAAACACTAGATTGAATGATCCTCTAAGACTGTCAAGTATTTATGGCATACCAGATTTTAACAATCTGAATACAAAGATTAGTTTTAGAGCAACCGCCAATTGTGAATCCGTTTTTTATAATACCTGGAAATTTGTTGGTTTCAATTTTGCACCCTTTGGCTTTACCAATCTTTCCTATTTAAAAGAATCAGGACAACCTATTGTCAATGGAGACCTTTATACTGCTTTGGGAATTGGCGTTAGAACTAGAAATGAAAACTTGGTATTTGGCACTATGGAATTAAGAGCATCGTATTATCCAAGAACCATTAATAATATGCCTGTTTGGAATATTGTTTTTAATACCGCCTTACAATACAAATACAATAGCTCCTTGGTAAAAAGGCCTGATTTTGTAGCTGTAAATTAAAACTGCAGAAGCAAATGCTGAATTTGCTATTTTTTTCATTAGTTTTCCATTAAACAAAACATCATATGAAAAAACTAATTCTTTTCTCCTCTTTTGCTATGTTCCTAGGACAAGCAATAATGGCTCAAGATGCAAAACCAAAACCAAGCCCTGCTGCAAAAGCCACAGAAACCATTGTTTCAGGCGCAACTATCACTATTGATTATAGTCAACCAGCTGTAAAGGGTAGAACCATTGGAACCAATTTAGAACCAATGCCTGGAAAGGTTTGGAGAACTGGTGCCAATGATGCCACTGTTTTTGAAACTTCAAAGGATATCATGGTGCAAGGACAGAAATTGCCTGCTGGAAAATATGGTTTGTTTTCTTTAGTCAATAATGGTGAATGGACCATTATTTTCAATAAGACCTTTAAACAATGGGGTGCATTTCAATATAAAGAAGCGGATGATGCTTTACGTGTAAAAGCAAAAGCAGATAAAGCCCCAGAATTTCATGAAAGAATGAGCTTTGAAATTTCAAAATCAGGTGATATCACTTTATATTGGGGTGATCACCGCGTAGTTTTTCAAGTTAAATAAGCAATCATTTTATTTAGAAAGCCCCGAATAATCGGGGCTTTCTTTTTTTGGAATCCAACAATTAATAAGCAGCTTTGTTATTGAAATGCCGGCTTCAACGGTATTAGGATTATGGTACAAGCTTATAATTTTCTAGCCAGTTGGCAATTATTTCCAGAGAAATGTGATTTTCAAAAAGGTCTTGCTCCAAAAAGTGGAAATTATAAGATTGAGTCCATTAAGAATGGGCATGCTTTAAGTATCAGCATTAACTGGGTAAGTCTTGAAAATCAAGCATTTTATAGTCAATATGACATGATTCCTGATGATGTTCAAAGACCCTTGGAAAACCTAGTCTTTGCCAATTATATACGGGCAAGCATCTTAAATGCCTCTACAATTCAATGCCAATTTTTTAAAGATGACCAAATAGTTTTGGTTGTAACTCATGAGATTTTACAAAATGGACATCTAAAATTGACCCAACAGGGTAAGGATGAAGCAGAATATCCTTTTACCAATATTGAGATCTACCACAAGCAAATGAGCGTTCTCCCCTATGCTTCTTCAGTAGGTAGTGTAGCTATAAGACCAACTAAGGAAGGGGTTATCAAGCATAAGGCTTTATCTGCCATGGAAGAGCAGACCAATATGCAATTAGATCAAATTCGTCAGCAAATTGAATTATTAGCCCGACAAGCACAGGAAATTAGAAAAAGAAAGGAATTGAGTATGATGATTTATGAAGCCAAACTCAATTTCAAACCCCAGATTGGACAAATCTATCATTTGTATGAAAGAAGAGATGGCTCCCATTTACTATCCCTGGTTGCACCCCAAGAATGGGGCGGCTCAGGGCCTTTTAAACAATTTGTTTCAACAGTAAGATTATTAGCTGACCATACCTGGGTTGAGTTAAATGACCCTATTTAATTCCATACAAACTACCCCCTTTCTCAAATAAACGGTCAACTCTTTTCTCCACTTCAGGATCTGTTTGTAATGCAGGGGCATGGTGTGGTTTAATCCTTGCATCAATTACCAAAGGACCTTTACAACCCCAATGTTTGTTGACTTGAAATTCATCAATCCCATGTATATCGTGTGAGGGATTACACCTAGTAAATGCAACCCATAAAAAATTATTTAGTGTTTCGGTAGTAAAACTGGCGTCATCGGCAACAATAATAAAGGGAAGGCTATTTAATGCATCTAAATGGGGCAATAATTGTTCATTTAAAGAAGCCATTTCTATATGGGATTGCTGATAACTGACAAAGGCCTTGGTTTGTACAACAGCCACGCCTGGAATTGCCAACTGCGGGTTTTCAAAACCATTTAGTTCCTTAAAACAAGATGGTATTTCTTTTGCTAATTCTCGAATGGGTTCACCATAAGCCGCAAATACTATTTTACTACCTGCATTCAAAC
>CAMFKK010000394.1 GCA_945957225.1 uncultured Sphingobacteriia bacterium
GGACAAGGAATTGGTAGCAAGGTCTAAACCATGATAGTATTCACCGGTTTTAAAACTGGGAACAATATCGTTTCTAATAATACTGGCCGTGGTAATATCTGGTATGGCTCCTTCTAAACCATAACCCACTTCAATGCGAATCTTTCTTTCATCTATGGATGCCAGGATCAGGACCCCATTATTGGTCTTTTTATTGCCAATTCCCCATTCACGAAATAATTTGGTGGCATATTCCTCAATAGGATAACCGTCAAGGGTTTTCACCAACACAATAGCAATTTGATTAGAACTGCTATCATCTAGCGCTACCAATTTATTTTCCAATATGGTTTTCTGTTCTGCAGACAATACGCCTGCCTGATCCGTTACCAGTTTGGCTGGATTAGGTTTTGGCAATACGTTCTGTGCTTGCAAAAAAGAAATGCTTAGCACACTAAATAATATGACCAGAAATTGTTTCATGCGTTGGCTAACCAGTTTTGTTGCTTGCTAAATGCAAATCAAGGCGCCACTAATGACGCCTTGATTGAATTATTTTCCAAATACGATATCGTCCGGAAGTTCATTTTTATCGCCCTTGTCATCATAAGGGAAATGCGCAACTAAGGCTTCTCCAATTTCTTTGACAACAGTGGCAATCCCAGTTCCATAATCCTGTTTGTTAAAATGCTGTAGCATTTTGGCTACTTCTGCATTCCAAAAAGCATCACCCACTTTTTCATGAATACCCTGATCTCCAAAAACTGCCAATTGACGGTCTTTGGTTGCCATATATACCAAAACAGCATTTCTGGCATCAGTTGCGTGCATATTCAATTGTTCAAACAGTTCCCTAGCCCTTCTAACAGGATCTATATAAGCACAACGGCTTTCTATATAGACACGTACTTCACCACTGGTTCTGCGTTCAGCTTCCTGTATGGCTTGTACTATCTGGGCTTTTTCATCGGCTGAAAAAAAGTCAACCGCTTTCTTTTGGAATAATGAGAACATGGAATGAGTTTAGAATTTCACTTCAGGTGCTTTTTCAGAACCTGCTTCTGCTTGGAATCCTTCTTTAGGCTTGAAACCGGTAAGACCAGCCAAGATATTCATAGGAAAGGAACGTGCCTTGATATTATAATCCGCTACCGCAGCGTTGAAATCATTTCTAGAAACTTTGATCCTGTTTTCAGTACCCTCTAATTGCGCTTGCAATCCACGGAATGCTTCATTAGCCCTAAGTGTAGGATAATTTTCAGTAATCATCATCAGTTTACCCAATGCTTGTGACAATTGTCCTTGAGCAGCTTGGAATTCTTTGATTTTTTCTGGACTCAGGTCTTTGGCATCCAATTTAATTTGGGTTGCACTAGCCCTAGCTTGAATTACATTGGTCAATGTGGTTTGCTCAAAATTGGCTTCTCCTTTAACAGTGCTTACCAAGTTGGGAATCAAATCTGCCCTACGCTGGTAATCACTTTGTACGTTATTCCATGCTGTCTTGACAGTTTCGTCTTGTTGTACCAGGCCATTATAACCGCTGCAACCGCATCCGCCTAATAACAATACCAGGGCAGCAATGACAATGAGGGTTAGGTTCTTTGTGTTCATACGATGTTTAGTTTATGATGTAATTTAATTGTTTGTAGTAAAACAGTTAGGAATATTACAAAATAAATGCCATCGCACAAAAATGCCTGTTTTGGCAGTTCACTGTCTAATTTGTCTTGACCCTATTTGATTCCGCTTCAGAGGCTGAGGCCCTAGCTCTGGTAGCTTTGAGTTTTTGGTTCCCAAAATTGTAAGTAAACGCTAAGCGGATATTCCTAGATTCAGACCAGGATCGGAATTTGAGTTGAATATCTTGATAATTTAAACTGCCACGGGCTTTTTCTGAGAAAAGCATGTCATTCAAGTTTAGGCTGATTTTTCCTTTCTTTTCCCAAAGAGATTTTTGAATAGACAAACTCATGGAACCAACAGGTTCGGCTATGATAAATTCCTCTAAAAAACGTGTAGTATAATAGCCGGAAAATTCCATAATCCAAGTAGGGCTTGGTTTATAGGTTACCTGCCAATATGCCTGCCAATTCCATTTTTTCTGGTTAAAAATTCCGCCTAAATATTCCGCATTGTAGTGGTTTAGGATCAATTGATTTCCACCAAACCCGCTGATTTTTTTACCTATCTCAATGGGAAAATTAAGCTCCAAAGTTAAGTTTTCATAAGAGGCAAGATTTTCAGGAGTGGTATAGGTAAGGTTGCCGTCTTGTTTGGGTGCGTTTTCTATAATCACATCCGTTGTTTTATTATAACTGACAGAAAAGAAGGGTTGGTTGTCATAAGTTAGAGAAAGCTTGTAGGAATTGGTATTTTCCGGCTTTAAGAGCGGGTTACCTCTGGAATAAGTAAGTGAGTCTAAATATTCCACAAATGGATTCTGCTGTTGATAGCTTGGGCGATCTACGCGTTTGCTATATTGCAAAACGGAGGAAAAATGTTTGTCAATTTTTCTAGTCAAAAAAACTGAGGGAAATAGTTGTAAATAATTTCTGTTGAGCACTTCTTTGTTTTGGCTCACACCTTTTGCTACCGTTTGTTCTGCCCTTAATCCTGTGGTTAATTCCCATTTATTAAAGCTATGCTGGTAACTGGCATAAGCGGCATTGATATTTTCAGTGTATTCAAAATCAACGGTTCTATTTGGGTCAATGACTGCACCCTGTTTAAATTCTAAATAATTATCAATTGTGGCCAAACTCAACTTTGCTCCCATTTCTAATTTACTTTGCTTATTTAGGGGTTGGGTATAGTCCAATTTAAATACCCCAAACTTAACAGGATTATCTACCGTTTGATAGAGCTTAGTTGTTCCGCCACCTGCAACTTGATTGGTGATATCACTGGTATTGTTGAGTTGAAAATTAGAATAGTCAAGGTCTAGATTTAATTCTTTCCCAGTAGAATCAAAAACGTGTTTCCAGTTGAGGTTCCCCGCCAGATTATTGCGTTGGATCTTGTTATTATTAAATGTTTTGAAAGTGCTTAGCAATTGCCCTGAACTAGAATTGAATTGTTGGGTGGTATTGTCCCTAGCTTCATCACTCATGAGATTGAATCCACGAATCAAGACGCCAAAAGTGTTTTTGTTATCGGCATAATAATCTAAGCCTGCCCTATAATTACTGCTATTGCGGTTATTGGGGCTATAATTGGTTTGGTAAAACCTACTTGGGGGTATGACCCTATCAAAATCATTGTATTCAAAAAGGTTTCTATGAAAAAAGTTGATGCTACCATAGGCATTGATTTTGCCTTCTCGATGGTTTAAAGAAACAAAGGGTGTGAACCTATAAAAATTGCGGTCTATCAAGTCTTTA
>CAMFKK010000395.1 GCA_945957225.1 uncultured Sphingobacteriia bacterium
GGCATATTCAATAGGATCTCTTTTGTGTTGATAGCTAATTTTTAGCCAGCCTGTAAAACCTAGGAATTGTGCAGTAGCATCAATACTTGAATCAATAGGGGCAACTATATCGTCCTTTGTAATCAATTGGTCAAACTGAACGCAATAATCATTGGGGCCTAATTTGCTTGCTTTCTTATAATATTCCAAGCTGTCATTGCTTATATTAATCGGTTCTTTGTTTTTAATGGCTTTTGAATATGCTTTAAAAAGGCCAGAGGCTCTTTTGTATTCTGCATAATCTACTTTAAGCATTTGGTGTATTTCAAAACCTTCCTGCTCTAATTGATTATTATAAAGTGCACGCATAAAATGCATGATGGAACCTTGATATGCTTCTTTACGTTTTTTTGTCCAACGATTTTTTTCATCATTATTTTTAGGCAACATTTCTTGAAATTGCGGGTAGCCACTATAAAAAAAACTTCGTTCTTCTAAATGGTATTCAAATTTGGTTAGCAAATATTGAATACGGTACCCCAATGCTTTGTTTTCAAACAATAGTTTTTCTCGTGAAAAAGCACGAATAGTGTTATTTTTTCTGCTAAATCTAAATTTGATTACTTCTGGATTAAGGAGTTTACAATCCGCTGCAAAAGCACTGTTTCCTATAAAATGCGCATTAAAATACCTTCCCCATTTTTCCCAACCATCCTCGTCATAAGGTTCTACAATAACTTCTTGCAATTCATTGGCAGTTGGTTTAAGGAGTAGTTGTAGGGATTCGGGAAGATGACTGCTATTAATTGAAATAGTCCTTGTCTCATAGTTTAAAGAGGAGATAACTAATTCAAATTTTCCATGAGGTATTTTGTCTATTAAAAATTTTCCAGATTGATCTGTAGTAGTACCAATAGAAGTATGGCTCAGAAATAAATTAATGCCAGATAGTGGTTGTTTTGAAATGGAATCAAGCACCATGCCCTGAATACTGGATTGTGCTTTGACACCCATACTTAAGAAGCATGTACAGAATATAAATAGCAATAGAAAAAGATCCTTTGCAAGTCTAAATGTGTTGCAATGAGCATCTACAATGGTTCTTACATCAGGGGAATAACCACCACCCATGGCCACTGTAACGGGAATGGCTTTTTCTTTTAAGGATTCAAAAACAAATGCATCCCTTTGTTTACATCCTTCTATACTCACTTTTAATTTTCCAAATTTGTCTGTTTCTAAAATGTCTACCCCTGATAGATAAAAGGCAAAATCAGGTTTTACTGTTTCAAGTAGCTTTGGCAAATGTTGTTTTAATAAAGCCAAATAAGTGTCAGTATCAGTTCCATCTAATAATGGAATGTCTAAATTGGATACTTCTTTGTGAAAAGGGTAATTATGTGCACCATGCATACTAAAAGTAAAAACTCGGTTATTGGATTCAAATATTTTTGCAGTACCATTACCCTGATGTACGTCTAGGTCAATGATTAAGATTTGCTTTGCCAATCCTTTTTTCAACAACCAGTTTGAAGCTACCGCCATATCATTTAACAAACAAAATCCTTCACCTCTGTCTGCAAAAGCATGATGTGTACCACCTGCAATATTTAGTGCAACGCCTTGTTCCATGGCAAATAAGCAACAATCCATGGTTCCCTGGGTAATCATTAATTCACGCTGGGTAAGTGCTTCAGATTGGGGAAAACCAATTTTTCTTTGTTCCGATGCGCTTAGTGTTTGATTCTGTAATTTTTGTAAATAGATTTGGTCATGAGTCCACAATATTATTTCTTCTGAACAATAAGAGGGTTCAAACAAATTCTCTTGAGTAATGGTCCCTTCATGTAATAATTGTTCTGGAATCAATTCATATTTGAGCATAGGAAACCTATGGCCTTCTGGAAGGGAATGGGCATAACAAGGGTCATAGGCAATTTTCAACATCTTATTTTGCTATTTCAATGAGTTGGTGATTTACTATGGCAAAAATGGTATTGTCCTTCTTTTTTTTCACAGTGGCAGTTCCACTAAACTTACTAAAGGCAGGTAGGATACAAGTTGTTTTACTAAAATAAAAGCAGGGGAAGTGTAGATTTTGTTTTCCTATTCCAGATAAACTAACCCCAGGATGTAAATGACCAGAGAAAATAAAAGACTCATTGTACATTTCAGTCTTGGAAATTGGTACATGTACAAATTGAAAAGGACCTAATTGGTAAAGCCCTTTTTGAACAGAAATTTGATGGGTATGATACCATTGATCCCCTAAGATATCGTGGTTGCCCTTTACTAAAATAATTTCCATTGCTTCAAAATCTCTTCTCCATTTGGCAAATAAGTCCAATTCTAAATTTGCTGCTGAATGAAACAAATCGCCAACAACTACTAATTTGCTTGGTTTAAAAAAGCCCAATAGGTCAATCATCCTTTGCAGGTCTTCTTGAAAAACTGCTTGGGGAACGCCAATACCATTTTTCCTAAAATGACCTGTTTTGCCAAAATGCGTGTCGGAAAGAATTAGGATAGATTGATTTTCCCAATAGATAGCCCGCTCTGCGCTAAGCCAGCATTTTTGGTCAAGAATTTGGTATGGAATAGGTGCGTTCATTTTGCGTACAAAGATGCATTAGGATTTGCTAAGTTGGTCCTGCATTTTTCTAACACGGTCTTCTAATTTTTCACTACTCAAACTATTTCTATTTAAACCATCCACTACTATGGGAAAAGCTAGAGGGGTCAACTGTTTTGGAAAGCAAACTAAAATCTTGCTATGATACATTCGATCAAGTGCTGACCTTAGTCTATGTTCCTCCATTTGCTGTTCCATTAATTCCCTAAAAGCTTGTCTGAAAAGAATATTATCTGGTTCATATTCCTCAAACACTTTGTACAAAAGGGCCGCAGAAGATTGTAAATGTCTTGCTTTTTTGTGTTCTCCTGGAAAACCTTGGAAAATGAGTCCACCAATCACTGCTATATCCCTAAATTTTCGTTTAGACATTTCTGCACTATTGATACTCTTCTGTATATCGGCAAAAAGATGATCAGTTGTAAATAGCTCCTGCACATTGGAATCATCTACAGGAATGGGTTGGTCACTCAATAGTTCAAACCCATAATCATTCATGGCAATGGAAAAACTAATGGGAATAATCTGAGCTATTCTATATGCCAGGATAGCGCTCATGGCTTCGTGTACCTGCCTGCCTTCAAAAGGGTAGACCAATAAATGATAACCGTCTTTGGTCTCAATTTGCTCAATCAATAATTCATTGTCACGTGGAATTTTTGAAAGAGCCGTTTGTGTTTCAAACAAATGTCTTAGGCTCTTTATTTCTATTTCAGTTTCATCTACCAAGGCCTTATTAAATG
>CAMFKK010000396.1 GCA_945957225.1 uncultured Sphingobacteriia bacterium
AAGCTGTTTGGTTGGCAGAGCAACCCAATGTGATTCTCTGTTCCTTTGGAGACATGTTACGTGTACCAGGTAGTCAAAAAAGTTTGTTAGAAGTAAAAGCCACTGGGGCTGATATAAGAATTCTTTATTCGCCCTTAGAAGCGGTTGAGATAGCAAGAAAAAATCCAGATAAAGAAGTAGTTTTCTTTGCTGTTGGTTTTGAAACCACTGCCCCAGCAAATGCATTGAGTGTGATTCATGCAGCACAGCAAGGCATTAACAATTATAGCATCTTGGCTTCCCATGTCTTAGTGCCTCCAGCAATGGAAGCTATCTTAAGTGATGATGCCAATACCATTGATGCCTTTCTTGCTGCAGGTCATGTCTGCACCATTATGGGTATGGACGAATACTATCCTGTAGCAGAAAAATATAAGATTCCCATTGTTGTAACTGGATTTGAACCCGTAGACCTTTTACAAGGTATTTTAATGGCAGTTATACAATTAGAAAATGGAATGCATATTGTAGAGAACCAATATGCTAGAAGTGTTCAAAGAGCAGGTAATAAAACGGCACAAGCCACCATACAAAAAGTATTTGCCATAAATGACCGGGTATGGAGAGGCATTGGGTCCATTCCTCAAAGTGGTTATGAAGTGAATGAAGCCTATCAAACGCATAATGCTAGACTCAAATTCTTTATTGATATTCCTTTTGCAGAAGAAAATAAGGAATGTATTAGTGGCCATATCATGAAGGGATTAAAGAAGCCAAAACAATGCCCCAATTTTGGAACCAAGTGTAAACCAGAACACCCATTGGGTGCGCCCATGGTTAGCAGTGAAGGGGCATGTGCTGCCTATTACCACTATAATTTCCAGCCAGAGGCAATTATCTAGCCATCATTAAAATCAATGCTTTGTCAGAAAAACGCAATTTTCAATTATCCTGCCCCATGCCAAAATTTGATTTTGAAGTCATCACCATGGGTCATGGTAGTGGGGGTTTATTAACCCATCGGTTATTACAGAGTGGGGTGTTTGATCTACTCAAAAATAATTTACTAGATCAACAACACGATGGTGCTATGCTTGAATTAAATGGCCCTATTGCATTTAGTACGGATAGCTATATTATCTCCCCCATTTTTTTCCCAGGTGGAAATATTGGAGAATTAGCGGTCAATGGCACGGTCAATGATTTAGCCATGTGTGGTGCTGCAGCAAAATATCTCTCACTTGGTTTTATTATTGAAGAGGGATTCTCCATGAAAGAATTTTGGGAGGTATTGGTAGGAATTAAAACTGCAGCTGAAAAATCAGGCATAACTATTGTAACAGGAGATACCAAAGTGGTGGAAAAAGGAAAGGGAGACAAAATTTTCATCAACACTTCTGGCATTGGTCAAATTCATCCAAAAGCTACCATTCACCACAACAGAATTGAAACAGGTGATAAAATTATATTGAGTGGCAACCTTGCACAACATGGTATTGCCATTATGAGTTTGAGACAGGGATTAGCATTTGAAACAGATATTGTAAGTGATACCATTAACCTCAATCATACCATATTCAACCTATTTGAAAATTTTGGGCAAGGTATCAAATTTCTGAGAGACCCAACAAGAGGGGGATTGGCCTCTGTGTTAAATGAATTAGCAGAATTGAGGAAATTGGGTTTTGTTATTGAACAAGAAAAAATTCCGCTTGATGAACAAGTTGAGGGGGCTTGTGAAATGTTAGGACTTGATCCTTTATATGTTGCCAATGAAGGTTTATTTGTTGCAGTTGTTTCAGCAAATATAGCAGACGCATTACTCCAACAACTACAAGCAGACCCTAACGGAAACAAAGCTGCCATTATTGGTGAAGTAACTGCTGCAAATCCTGGAAAAGTGTTGCTGAAAAGTAGGATTGGCGGGCATCGGGTTGTGGGATATTTAACGGGAGAGCAATTACCCAGAATCTGTTAACAGGTCAATCCTGTGCTATCATTTGAATGAATAATGCTACTAGTCTAATCAGATATTGGTTAGCGTTGTAACATCATTTAAAACAAACGATATGCTCACGCCAAAACCATCTTTTAAGCCACGCTATGAAAACTTCATCGGCGGGCAATTTGTACCACCAGTTAAAGGGGAGTATTTTGACAATACCAGCCCAATTGACGGCAAAGTATTTACCCAAGCAGCCAGGTCAGGCAAGGAAGACATTGAACTTGCACTAGACGCCGCACATGCTGCATTTGCTACTTGGAGTAAAACCTCTGCTGCCTACCGTGCATCCATTCTAAACAAAATTGCCGATTGCATGGAAGCCAACCTATCTTTATTGGCAGCCATTGAAACCATTGACAATGGGAAACCCATCCGTGAAACCGTGAACGTGGATCTACCACTTTGCATTGACCATTTTCGCTATTTTGCTGGAGTTATCAGGGCCGAAGAAGGCTCTATTGCTGAGCACGATGAAACTACTGTAAGCATTTGTTTACACGAACCCTTGGGTGTAGTTGGTCAAATCATTCCTTGGAATTTTCCCTTATTAATGGCAGTATGGAAAATTGCACCAGCACTAGCAGCAGGATGTTGCGCTGTGGTAAAACCAGCGGAACAAACACCTACTTCCATTCTTTGCTTAATGGAATTAATCAAAGACATTGTACCAGCAGGTGTTATTAATATAGTTACTGGATTTGGACCAGAAGCAGGTAAACCATTAGCTCAATCACCAAGAATAGCTAAGGTATCATTTACCGGAGAAACCACAACAGGTAGGTTAATCATGCAATATGCATCTGAAAACCTCATTCCTGTAACCATGGAATTGGGTGGAAAATCCCCCAATATCTTCTTTCCTTCAGTGGCTGACGCCGATGACGAATTCTTTGACAAAGCAGTAGAAGGAGCAGTTCTTTTTGCCGTAAACCAAGGCGAGGTTTGTACCTGCCCATCAAGGTTATTGGTACATGAAAGTATTTATGATAAATTCATGAGCAAGGTTATTGAAAGAACCAAGGCCATTAAAATGGGCAATCCACTAGATTCAGATACCATGATGGGTGCACAGGCTTCTAATGACCAGTATGAAAAAATCCAATCCTATTTAAAACTTGGCAAAGAAGAAGGAGCCGAAGTATTAACCGGTGGCGATGTTCAAAAACTAGACGGAGAACTAGAAGGTGGTTTTTATATTCAACCTACCCTATTCAAAGGGCATAATAAAATGCGCATCTTCCAAGAGGAAATCTTTGGACCGGTAGTAGCAGTAACCACATTCAAAACCACTGAAGAAGCTATTGCCATAGCTAATGACCTGTCTCTTATACACATCTCCGAGCCCACGAGACCGGAGCCTATCTC
>CAMFKK010000397.1 GCA_945957225.1 uncultured Sphingobacteriia bacterium
GCGATAGGCTCCGGTCTCGTGGGCTCGGAGATGTGTATAAGAGACAGATCATAGGTAGTACACTCAAAGCAGCTGACATACCTCCAGTTAATAGGGCTAGTCTTTTTAAAAATTCGGTTCTGCTTAAGGGTAGATGGGTATACTCGTCATATAGATTGATGATTTCTTGATTCATGTAGGGATGTTTTTATTAAAGTACAATTTATCAATGTTTGGACAATAAAAAAAGGCTGTTCGGTTAAGAACAGCCTTTGAATAGGTGAAATTCAACTTAACTTCCTCTTGATCCACCAGTTTTAATGGGTTTCTTGGTTGTGCCCACTGCTTTTGCACCTGGCTTAGCAATAAATTTAGAACCAGCGGCACTGGCTTTTGGGCCCTTGCTGCCTGGTTTTCCGCTGTTTTTATTGTTTACGGGTAATGACATTTCTAATTGATTTTATAAGTTAAATATAAGGCCTTTTCTTAATCTAGTCTCTTCTGCTGTATTTCATCAATTTTTTTATACAAATGATAGGGCTTATAAACCCTCCAATCTGGGAGTTCCATAAGTTCAATATAATAGTGTAGCTTTTTTTTGCGAAAATCTTGTTGAGTGGCTTTGGACATATTTAATGCCACAATCCAACCCTCAACTTCTGTAATCTCATCATACCATTCTTGGTAGTATTCCTTATCACTACTATGAAAATTGAGTACGTTTTCAGTAATCAAAATGTATTTATAAATGCCTTGATGGTATAGGATATCTAAAATTTCTCTTTTTAATTCCATGATATCATTCTCAATGGCATCATTCCATTCGCCAATTAATTCTATGACTGTAAAATGCAGCTCATAGTCAACATAAATGATTTTTAAGTAAAGGGTCTTACTGCCAAAATCATCCCATTGGGGGTGTATATAATAATTGTAAACAGTTTGTGAGAATTCAAATTCACTATAAGTTCTACCAAAAAAAGGAGATTGAGGGTCTTCCTCCGCCACATAGATATGTCGCCAATTAAAAAAAGGTTCTATCTCGTGCATATTTTAAGAAGCTACAGCCTCAACAGCTTTTTTAACACTGCCATGTTTTAATAAGAGGTCTTTAGCAGTTTCATAGTCTTGTAGTTTCAATGATTCCATCAGCATCTTTACCCCTCGGTCAACCAATTTTACATTGCTTAATTGCATATTTACCATCTTATTATCTTCAACTCTTCCCAGTTGAATCATAATAGATGTGGAAATCATATTTAAGACCAATTTTTGAGCAGTACCGCTTTTCATACGGGTGGATCCAGTAACAAATTCAGGACCTACTACCACTTCAACGGGAAAATCGGCTTCAGCCGAAACTGGTGAATTGGGATTACAGCTGATACTTCCTGTAATTATGCCCCTTTTTCTACATTCTTTTAAAGCCCCAATTACATAAGGAGTAGTACCACTTGCTGCTAATCCAACTACTACGTCCTTATCACTTACAAAATGTTTTACTAAGTCTGTCCATCCGCCTTCAGCACTATCTTCTGCAAATTCAACCGCTTGAGTAATGGCTTTGTCGCCACCGGCAATTAATCCAATCACCAATCCATAGGGAACGCCAAAAGTAGGAGGGCATTCACTGGCGTCAACTATACCCAAACGTCCGCTGGTGCCTGCACCAATATAAAACAAACGTCCGCCAGCCAACATTTTATCGCTGATTGCCAAGCATAACTGTTCAATCTGAGGAATAGCTTTTTCAACAGCAAATGGAACTGTTTTGTCTTCCTGATTAATGTTTAATAACAAGTCCTTGATAGACATTTGTTCTAAATGCCTATAAGTAGATGTCTGTTCGGTAACTTTGATAAACTCTGACATGGCTGCTGTTTAGCTGTGAAACTCAATTAAACCTTTCATTGGGGCTTTCATTACTTTACCTAATTCAAGTTCATAAGTGTTGCAAAGTTCCTGTAAAACGTCTTTGAATCCAAATGCAACACTTCCTATGAAATTGATAGGTAAGGTCCAGCTTTCTCGATATTTGTAAATATGTGTAAAAAAGAAATCGTTTAACCCATCTTCAATAATATTTTCAATCATATAGTGGCCACGATTTTCTGCCAAGAAAATGGCAAAAGATGCTAAATACCTATTGGCCAAGGGTTTCTTATAAACATTTTCTAAAATCTCTATGGCATTTGTAAGGAATCTTTTTTCAAAACGGGCTTGTAATTCTTCATCAAATGTACCATACAAAAAATGTTGGATCACTTTCTTGCCCAAATAAGCACCACTGCCTTCATCACCCAAAATATAGCCAATTCCAGGGCTGTTTTTGCTCATTTTTTTGCCATCATAATAACAGGAATTAGAGCCGGTTCCTAGAATACAAGCAATTCCTTTGTTTCTACCACACAAGGCCCTTGCGGCGGCAGTTAAGTCTGTTTCTACCTTGATTTTGGCTTTCTTAAAGCATTTTTTTAATACAGTTTTCAGAATAATCACATTAAGTGGATTACTCAAACCTGTCCCATAAAAATGCAATTCAGTAACTATTGCTCCCTTTAGTTTTGGTAATAAGGCTTTCTCTAATAGCGTTTGTATTTGCTGCTCATTTAAAAAATAAGGACTAATACCTTGGGTATGGATGGTTCTTTTCTTGCCATCTTCTAGCAAACACCACTCACATTTAGTGGCACCGCTGTCTGCAATCAATTTTACGGACATAACACTGTTTTTTACCTGCTGATGGTATAAAATCAACAGGTTATGAAAACTTTTGTGCAACTTATACCATTCATCCGAAAGAACAAACCTTTATCTACTGATTAGCACATTAATTCGGATATTTGATGCTTATTCAAGTTACAAAGAAGCTCCATTATGGGAAGTAAAAAATTACAAGTTTGGTTACCTATTTTGTTTTCAATTACCATGGTACTAGGTATGTTAATTGGATACCAATTAAAAGAAAGAACCGGTGGAAATAGGTTTTTCAACCTATCGGGAAAGACTTCTTTACAGGAAGTAGTAGACCTGATTAAGGGAAGATATGTAGACAAAATTGCTGCCGATAGTATTGATCAGTTGGCTGTGAGTCAATTATTAGCACATTTAGACCCTCATTCCTCCTTAATACCAAAAGATGATTTAAGTGAAAATAATGAACAATTAATGGGGAATTTTCAAGGTATTGGTATTGAATTTCAAGTTTTTAATGACACCGTACATGTGATGAATGTGCTTAAGGGCGGTCCTTCTGAAAAAGCAGGGGTTCAGGTTGGAGACAAATTGGTCATGGTCAATGATACTTTGTCTATTACTGGTAAAAATGCAGGAGCAGAAAGGATCCGAAAATTGTTAAAAGG
>CAMFKK010000398.1 GCA_945957225.1 uncultured Sphingobacteriia bacterium
GGCATAAACATCCAGAAGGAGGATATGACAAAAAAGAATAAGGAAAGGCCAAAAAAGATATTCAAATAGAATAGTGGTTGTTTGGTGGTGGCTTTGTGAAAATTGGTCATTTTGCTAACAACAAAGGGAAGCTCTTTTACCTTAAAGTCTGCAACACCAGTAACCTTGTTATAGGTTCCTTGTTTAAAACTGACAATATTATTGGTATCACTTAATACTTTTAGCTCTTTAATTTTAATGGCTTTACCAAGGTCAACAGCATCAAGATTGGGAGCAACAGTAAGCACTTTGTTTTTTTCTGATTTCAGAAAATCGGTTTCTCTAAAAATTAAAATAATCCCACTAATAGAATAGACTGCCATAATCCCGGCTAAAAAAAATCCTAAGTAACGGTGGTAAACGCGCATATTGGTGCTAAGACTGCTCATATTATTTGAATTGATGATATTGATTTAATTGGGAACAAGTTAAGAAAAAAATAAAAAGGGCTGATCTCAATTCAGAGAACAGCCCCAACTCAGGGGAAAGTTTATTTTTTTGTTTTGGGCATTTCTCTTTTTAGTTCATTAATAGCCATTGTAGGAACCAATATTTTGTTGACTTTTTCTACTACAATTTCTTTGGCTAGTTTAAAATTGGCAGAAGCAATTGTATGTTGAGCATTGCCAATTTGAACGGTATAGTCTCCGCCATCAGCTACCCAAGCACCAAGAGCTGTATTAAATGAAGCCAATTCTGCAGCAGTTAAGCTAAAGCTGATTTCTTGTGATTCACCAGGTTGTAACAACTTGGTCTTTGCAAATGCTTTTAATTCGGATTTGGGTTTGTCCAATTTAGTCATTGGGGCAGACAAATACAATTGCACCACCTCTTTGCCAGCAACAGTACCAGTATTGGTAACCGTAACCGTTGCTTGAATTTTGTCAGTGAATACTGGCGTACTCAATTTCAGGTTATTGGTGCTAAACTGTGTATAAGACAAACCATATCCAAAGGGATACGCGGTTGCTACATTAAAACTATTGTAATACCTATAACCCACATAAACACCTTCTTCATAGATTACTTCTGCATCCACTTGTTTTTGACCAAATAAACCAGGTTTTTCTGAACCAGGAATCACACGACCAGGGAAATTCTTGGCAGTAATATCGTCTGCATATTTTGCAGGAAACGTAGTAGCTAGTTTTCCAGATGGATTTACTTTTCCTGAAACCACATCGGCCATGGCATTACCGCCTTCTAGACCTGGTTGCCATGCTAATAATATAGCGTCAACCTGATCTCTCCACTGCATCACATCCACTACACCTCCAATATTTAGGGTAACAACCACTTTTTTGTTTTTGGCATGGAAGGCTGCAGATACTGATTTAATCAACGCTAATTCTTTTTGGGTTAAATAATAATCATCTGCTTCTTTTCTATCGTTTCCTTCTCCAGCATTACGACCAATGGCAATCACCGCAATTTCAGCGCTTTCAGCTGCACTATTAACTTGTGCATCGGTCACAGACATTTCTACAATTGGAATATTGGGGCTCATCAATTCTTCCATTAAAGTTCTTTTTGGACGCTTGGTATTTTCAGCTGCCATATACTGACTGTAGGCGCTATACAAATTGGTGTTTAATGCATATCCAGCACGGAACAACCCATCTGCAAATGGAACACTATACATTTTATTTACGTCACCACTTCCAGTTCCACCAGCAACAAGGTCTAATTGGTTATTACCAAACAAGGCAATAGAACTGCCTGCGGCGATGGGTAATGTCTTGCCTTCATTTTTTAAGAGCACCATGCTTTCTGCAGCAGCGGCCCTAGAGATTTGAGCATTCTCTTTTAATGGTGGGTTATCACTGAATTGATAGCCCTTAAAAGTTTGGGTCAACAAAATAATGTTCAAAATTTCAGCAACGTTTTGATCCAAAATTTTCTCATCCAATTGACCCGCTTTTACCGCGTCAACAATTTCTTTTTTCTGATTGGGCAAACCTGGCATGATCAAATGGTTACCCGCTTTTTGTTGTGCCACTGTATTCTTGCCACCAAACCAATCGGTCATGACAAATCCTTTGAATCCAAATTCATCACGCAAAATGGTACGCAATAATTCAGGGTTTTCAGAAGTAAAGGGTCCATTCACCAAATTATAAGAACTCATGATGGTCCAAGGTTGAGACTGTTTTACCATAATCTGCCAACCCCTTAAATAGATTTCACGCATGGCTCTTTCACTGATAATAGTATTCACAGAGCTTCTATTGGTTTCTTGGTTATTGGCAAAAAAGTGTTTGGCAGATGTGCCAACTCCAGCACTTTGAATGCCATTCACCATGGCTGCAGCTATATTTCCGGTAACAAAGGGGTCTTCAGAATAGTATTCAAAATTTCTAGCACCCAATGGATTGCGATGAATATTCATACCTGGTCCTAGCAAAATATCAATGCCATATTCCTTTGCTTCAGCGCCCAATGCCTTACCCACTTTGTTTACCAAGGCAGTATCCCAACTAGAAGCAAGTAGGGTACCAATGGGCCAAGCGGTAGCATAATACAATCGACTCTTGCCACCATTAAAAGCATGTATCCCTGCAGGGCCATCACAAACTACTATACCCGGAATGCCAAGTCTAGGAACACCACCAGTAGCACCGGCAGCACCAGTTACCCTTTTTTGTGGTTCTGAAGGGGGTAGACCAGAACCCGGCATGGGCATTCCCGGAACATACATACCTTGCCCTATTAAGAGATTGATTTTTTCATCCAGTGTCATGGCTTTCACCACGTCGGCCACAGGACTTTTACCTAATTGAGGGAGGGCTTGTTGGGCTTTAGCATTGCCAAATACAAGTACCAGCAATGGCAGTACCAACCATTTTGAAATAGAAGATTTCATGGCAAAATCGTTTGATTGTAATTATTGTTTGTGTCTTTCTGACACAATGATAATCAATTTCAAGATTATTTCAAACAATTCCAGTCAGAATCCTATAAGCCAGTTGATTTTTCCATAGTTTCTGTATAGCGTTCACCCACAATTTTAATCCTGGCTGAAGCTTCTTTGATTTCTTGCAAATCCTCTTGGGTGAGTTCAAGATTGGCTGCGCCGATGTTTTCTAAAAGCCTATGCGTTTTAGTGGTTCCTGGAATAGGCACTATCCAAGGTTTTTGCGCCAATACCCAAGCAATGGCAATCTGGGCTGGAGTAGCAGATTTTCGCTGGGCGATATCGCTTAACAGGTCAACCAATTTTTGATTGGCCAATCTGGCTTCTTGGGTATCTGTCTCTTATACACATCTGACGCTGCCGACGACTAGTCGAGTGTAGA
>CAMFKK010000399.1 GCA_945957225.1 uncultured Sphingobacteriia bacterium
TTACAAGATTGGGCCCAATGTGGCGGGTTGGACCGGATGGATGATGCGCTCCAAAGACCATGGACAGACTTGGTCTGCAAGAGAAGCATTACCAGAAGGATTTTTAGGGCCTATTAAAAATAAACCCGTATTGCTGAATGGGGTATTGGTTTGTCCTTCTAGCACAGAAAAAAATGGATGGAAAGTGCATTTTGAATACACCAAGGACTGGGGTAAAACCTGGACCAAATCCATGGATATCAATGATGGGAAAATCATCTCGGCCATTCAACCCAGTATACTCCAATATAAAGATGGCAGTTTACAAGTGCTTTGTAGAAGTAGGAATAGAAGTATCAATGAATCATGGAGTAGGGACGGAGGCAAAACATGGTCAGCCATGCAGGCAACGGAATTGCCCAATAATAATTCAGGTACTGACGCGGTAACCTTGGCCGATGGCAGACAATTATTGGTCTATAATCATGTTAAACCTGCTGCCCATTTGGCCAATGGAAAAGGTGCTAGAACCCCATTAAATGTAGCTATATCAGAGGATGGTATTCATTGGAAAGCAGTGGCTATTTTAGAAGATTCACCCATCAGCCAATACTCTTATCCTTCAGTGATTCAAACCAAGGATGGCTTGGTACATATTGTCTATACTTGGAGAAGACAGGTTATTAAACACGCAGTGATACAATTGAATCAAATTGACACCAAGCCCATACTCAAAGAAGTCTGGCCTGGTATTCCATTAGATCCCAATGCCAAGCCAAGTGAGGACTAATCCATGAAAGAACTACCGCTATTAGATCTGGTTATTATTGCCGCTTACCTGATTGCCATGGTTTGGATGGGGTATCATTTTTCCAAAAGCAATAGCAGTACGGCACAATTTACCAAGGCATCGGGTACCATTCCTGGATGGGCTATTGGCATGTCTATTTATGCCACATTTTTGAGTAGCAATACATTTTTGGGTGTTCCTGGAAAAGCTTTTGGCGGAAACTGGAATGCTTTTGTGTTTAGCATTTCCATGCCCTTTGCCGCTTTGATAGCTACCAAATATTTTGTATCTTTTTATAGAAACACTGGTGAGGTTTCTGCCTATTCCAATTTGGAAAATAGGTTTGGGGCATGGGCCAGAACCTATGCGGTCATTTGTTTTCTATTAACCCAGTTTGCAAGAATGGGTTCTATCTTTTTTGGAATGGCGCTCACCCTACATGCTTTACTGGGATTCTCTATGCCTTCCATTATGATTGTCATGGGTATTTGTATTATTCTCTATACGGTGATGGGTGGAATGGAAGCAGTCATCTGGACAGAAGTGGTGCAGGGTGTATTGAAAACCTTGGGCGCCTTACTCATTTTGTTTTTGATTATTCGAGAAGTGCCAGGTGGAACAGAACAGGTATATCAGATTGCATTTGACAATAACAAATTTTCATTGGGTTCTATGGCTTTAGATTTTCAACACTCGGGTTTCTGGGTGGTTTTTCTCTATGGCTTTTTTATCAATCTGAATAATTTTGGGATGGACCAAAATTATATTCAACGCTATCATACCGCAACCAGTTCTAAACAGGCCATTAAATCCGTTTGGTTATGCGTGTTATTATATGTGCCTGCTTCTTTTTTGTTTTTTGTGATAGGTTCAGCCCTGTTTTCCTATTATCAGTTGCACCCTGAATTATTATTGCCATTAAAAGAAAGTTTGGTGAAAGAAAAATTGGGAACAACAGCTAGTCTTGCACAAATACAATCTGCCATTGGTGATTTACAACCAGCGGACTATGCTGATAAAGTAATGCCACATTTTATGGTGACCAAAGTGCCCACTATTTGCCTTGGTTTAATAGTTGCAGCTATTTTATCTGCTGCCATGAGCACCATTAGCTCGGGTATGAATGCATCGGCTACCGTTTTTACCAAAGATATTTACAAGCGATATTTTAATAAGGATAGTACAGATAGTAAGGAATTGAAAGTACTTTATATTACCACCGTAATTTTTGGTTTGATTGGGCTTTTTGCTGGGATTGCCATGATTGGGATCAAGAGTATTTTGGATATCTGGTGGGAATTGTCCGGCATCTTTGCTGGTGGTATGTTGGGGCTATTCTTATTGGGATTGGTTAGTAAACATACCAAGAGTAAGCAGGCTTTTATTGCAGTCCTGTTGGGAGTCATTGTGATTATCTGGTTAAGTTTTTCTTCCAGGATTCCAGACAGTTATTCCTATCTAAAACCAGCTTTACACAAGAATATGATCATTGTCATTGGTACACTGACTATTTTCTTGACAGGGGTACTATTAACCAGTTTGAAAAAAGTAAAATAGTACAGGGGAATAGTGAAATACGGCATTTGAAAATGCCCTAAAAAGCAACAACTTACTGGGTTATAAAATGGATCAACCACTAGTTATGGAAAAGAAATTTGTACCCGTGATGATTACGCCTTTTAACCTAAAGGCAAAATTGGATTTTACTGCCGTAGCCACTTTGATAGACTTTTATTTGGCCGCTGGGGTTAAGGGTTTTTTTGCCAATTGTCTGAGCAGTGAAATGTATAGCATTAGTGAGGATGAAAGACTTGAGTTAACCAGTTTTATTGTACGATATGTGAATGGGAGGGTGCCCATTGTAGCTACCGGTTCCTTTGGTTTGACCATTGAAGACAAGGCTGATTTTGCCAAAAGAATTTATGCCACAGGAATTGATGCTGTAATTCTCATTACAGGTCATTTTGCCAATGTGGATGATAGCGATGAAGTATTGTTGAATAACTTTAATAAATTCCTTAAACTGACACCTGGTGTACCTGTTGGTATGTACGAATGCCCAGCTCCCTACAAACGCATTTTATCAGCGGATGTTTTTAAAACCTTATTAGAAACTGGTAGGTTTGTTTACCATAAAGACACATCTATTCAGCAAGAGCTGGTTTTTGCTAAACTGGCTATCTTGGCTTCCAGTGAAAATCCAAGCATGGAATTCTATGATGCCCATACCCCAAATGCTGCTTTTTCTTTGCGCAATGGCGCCAAGGGTATGAGTTCCATTTCTGGTAACTTTTATCCGGAAATTTTGGTTTGGATGTGTAATAATGCTAATAACCCAGACTTAAAGGAACAGGTAGATTGGTTGCAAACAGAATTGATTAAAGTAGACCCCTTGATTCATATTGCATATCCCATGAGTGCCAAATACTTTTTGGCAAAAAGAGGTCTTCCTGTAAGAACCATTAGTAGGGCCCATGCTTTAGAATTAACACCGGATCAGAAAAAAGTTTTGGATGGTATTTATGATAGTTTCTGCAACTGGTGTGAAGTGTTAGGC
>CAMFKK010000400.1 GCA_945957225.1 uncultured Sphingobacteriia bacterium
TAAAGAGAGCTGGTTATCTGCAAGAATTAAACAATCGGTTTCTTAACTGGCGGAACAGGAGGCTTTTTAGTTTTCACTTTATTGATGATGTCCTGTTTTTGTTTATCTGTAATGGCTTTTTTCTGCACCAATTTATTCAGTTGATAAGAAAGGGTTAGCCTGAAATTTCTTGTGTTGCTACTACTAAAGCTTTCAATATTAAAGTTGGTTCCGTAAACAGAAGAAAAATACTGTTGGGCCCTAAATGGATCTGCAATATTGATACCCACCACCAACCTGCGCTCAAAGAATCTGTACATAAAGCCAAGATTCATGGTCAGGTTACTTCTACTCCTACCTTGTGGATCAGCAAAACTGCTAAACCTAGCTGTACCTTCCATAGTTAATAGACTATTCGGGTTATAGGTATACTGTACAGTAGTATAAAAACTGCCCCCATCTTGGTATTTGTATAATTGCTTTTCCGCTTCAGCATATACATTATAAGAATAGCCCAAACTGCCATTCATTCTAAACCATTTATTAAAAGTATATCCACCCCAAGCGCTAGCTTCATATTCTTTTCTATCTGCAATATTTACATAGGTAATAAAGGTTTTACCACCCCCTGCCAAGGTTCTAAAACTATTGATTACTTGCTTTACAATATTATATCCTACCGAAGTATTGATATAATATTTTCCCTTCATTAAAGAAAAATTCCAGTCAAAATTATCCGCCAATGTTGGTGCCAAAAATGGATTCCCAAATCTCAGATTATAAGGATCACTGTAATCAATATTAGGATTCAATTCTCCCAAACCTGGTCTACGGATGCTTGCGCGATAGACCAATGCGGTATTCATGGCCCTACTAAATTCCTTGCGTAAAGTTATATTGGGCAACAAATTCCAATAACTATTTGAGACATTGGCCGAATTCCCTTTTACAAAATCAAAATCTGTTTTGGTTTCTTCTGCTTGAGCGCCAAAAATCAGGTGTATTTGCTGATCAAATACAAAACTCAATCCAGCCCTAATGGTAAAGATTCCTTGATTAAAAAAGAAATCATTACTCAATAAATTATTGGGTACAAATGTGGAATCCGTTTTAGAAAAAAAACTGGTATTAAGCGTATTGTGAAATCTGCTAAATTGATAACTAGTACCAGTATTAAAATTCCCTTTTAATACTTTCAAAGGCTTATTATAATCTAATCGCAAAGAATATCCTCTATTGTACGTATTGAAGTATTGGTTTTGTGTAGAATCCACACCCGTAGGAACATAAGCACCCGTTAAAAATTGCTGGAAGTAATCCTTGTCGTTGTCATTCTTACCATTACTCCATGAGCCAATAAAACGAATATATTCTGCAAGACTTTTTTTACTTTTCAAGGTATAGGATCCTGAAACATAATGACTATAACCATCTCCTTGACTTGCATTGGTTCTGGTAGAAATTTTATAGGTTTCATCAAATCGATTAATATTGGAATACTGTGTATGACTAAGGTTATCAAAATAGCTCAGATTGCCTTGATAGGTTAAATTAAAAAGGTTTTGGGGATTTTTTTGATAATCGGCCTGTAACCTAAGACCTGGTCTTAGATTCTTATTATCATAATTGGTTTCAGTGTTAAATTTATTTGAGCTATCAGCATAGAAATTCTGGCGTTTGGAATAACTGTTTCCAACAAAACTACTAGCCCCAACACTAATGGTTGAGGCAAAAGAAAAGGTTTTGTTTCTATAGCTTACATTGGTGGAGAAACTTCCTTCTCCCCTGGTTCCTGCACTTAAAATAGAACGTCCCACCCATCCAATTTTACCCTTCTTGGTCACTATATTAATCACCCCACCAGATTCTGTGGCATACTGTGGTGGCGGATTTGACATTACTTCAATTTTCTCAATGCTATTTCCGGGCAAACTTTCTAATAAATCCTGTAATTGTTGTGCAGTAAGATCTGTGGGTTTGTCATCAATTAGGATCTTGGGCTCTTTTCCTTTTAATAAAATTTTCCCATTGGGATCATTGCTAATCAAGGGCATGTTTTTAAGCAATTCAGCAGTGGTAGCGCCATTACTCAAAGCAGACTCTCCAACATTATATGTAAGTTTCCCGTCTCTGTTTTCAATCAATGGTTTTTCAGAATAAACAATCACTTCTCCAAGACTATTGGCAACTTCACTCAATTTCACATCCCCCAAATTAAAATCATAGCGTTCTTCTCTGAGATAAATACTATCTAGGTTAAGGGTTGTAAAACCCATGGCAGAAACGCTGAGTCTAAAATAACCCAAGGGCAATTGTTGAAATTCAAAACTGCCATTCTTATCTGTTATTGAAGCCGCTGTTTTTAGTGTATCCCCAATGATTTGTACAGAAACATTTGCAAAGGGAACAGCCTTACCTGTTTTAGATTCCAAGACATTACCCATGATGATTCCCAACATTTTTTTAGGCTTGGGCTGTTGTAATTGAGACAAAGCACCTATTGTAAAAAAAATGAATGGGAAAAATAAAAGGGTTCTTAGCATGAAAAAAGGATATTTGCGCCCACCAAGCTATTCCAATTCCGATGGTTATACAAAATTCTGGTACCATCGGTTGAAAACCCAAAATTAACCCTTATGTACCAAGTTTACGGCATTACTAATTGCAATACGATAAAAAAGACATTGGAATATTTTAAAACCAATGGCATTCCTTTTGAATACCATGATTACAAGAAAAAGGGGTTGACGCCTGAAAAACTTCAGTCCTGGACCAAACAAAAAGGCTGGGAACCATTGCTAAATAAGAAAGGAACCACTTGGAGATCCCTAGATATATTACAACAAAAGAAAATTAAAGACATACCAACAGCCATCAACTATTTACTGGCCAATACCAGTGCTATTAAAAGACCCATTATTGAGCTGGATGGCAAGATTATTGCCATTGGTTTTGACGAGTCTAGCTATGCCCTTTTATTCCACTAATTATTTGAGGAATTTTTGCAAGGCGTTTTCCAATTCCGCGCCCCTCAAATTCTTGCCAATAATGGTACCAGTAGGATCAATTAAAAAATTGGTTGGTATTACGTTAACACGATACATCATTGCAGGGGAGCCCGGCCCATCCTGCGCATCAATTAAATTGGTCCATACCAATTTGTCAGCCTTCATGGCCTGAATCCAATTAGCTCTCTCCTTGTCAATAGACACACCTAAAATGGCAAAATTCTTATCCTTGAATTGGGCATATGCCCTTACTAAATTGGGGTTTTCTTGGCGGCAAGGCCCACACCAACTGGCCCAAAAATCTACCAAAACATATTTACCTTTAAAAGAAG
>CAMFKK010000401.1 GCA_945957225.1 uncultured Sphingobacteriia bacterium
CAATAAACTCATGGCGTTAAGAAATGCACCAGTAAGGGCTTCATTTCCAAAAAAACGCTGAACCGTTTTGCCTGTATGTATTCTAAAAGAAAAGTGCCGACTCCATTGTTGTTCATAGTTTGATTCTAATAAAGTCCTATTTTGATGTATCTGAAAATAGGCATGTATATTTTCAAAAGCTAATTTACTTCCATGCATGGCCATACTCATTCCATTGCCACAAAGGGGAGGTATCATACCTGCTGCGTCTCCAATAAAAAGCAGGTGATTTTCAACTCTTTTTTTCTGTTGAAAACTAATTTGTGATATGGTCATTGGCTTATCAAAAAGAAATTGGGCATTTTTAAATATTGCTTTAAGATTTGGGTTTTTACTAAGAATAGTGGCTTCTAATTGTTCTATACTATTGCCGCTTTGTTGCAGATTTGCTGCTGTAGTCATATAGCAAAGACAGGATTTGCCTGCTTCAATTTGAGAAATCCCGCAATAGCCATCTTTGAAATTATGGAGAGCTATTAAATGCTCAGGGTGAGGGTACTGAATATGGTATTTTACTCCAATAAAATTGTTCCAATAACTTGTTTTGTTTTTGGCAAATGGCCTATTTAATCGCAGGTCGAGGTTGCTTTTTTTTCCAAAGCTTCCTGCTGCTAATGTGGCTGTAAAGACTTGTTTATCTGTTTCAATTTCAAACAGATTTACATGAAATCTAATGTTTTGAACCTTGGTATTACAGAAAATAGTCACTCCTTTTTGGAATGCCAATTGGTATAATTGATGGTCTAAAAAATGCCTACTAACTCCAATACCACCCAGGGGCAATTTAAAATGGTGTAATTTTCCATTAGGAGCAGAAATTTCTAAATCTGAAATATTGGGAAGCTTCCAATCATAAATGGGTATTCCCAAGGAAATTAAAAAAGGCTCAGATTCTTTGCTGATATATTCCCCGCATACCTTGTGAAATGGGTAGCTTTCTTTTTCAATCAATAAAGTTTGATATCCAGCATTGGCAGATTGAATGGCCAAACATAGTCCAGCAAGTCCTCCTCCAATTATGGCAAGATCATATTGAGATTGTTGAAGCATTATTGGCCATGTTTATAAATAATCAAAAATCGGAATGCCCATTTCCAATCAATGCTAAGGGCATTCAAATTGGCAAGTTCAAACAATTTAAACCACTCCGATTGATGAAAACCTCTAGCAACACTCAAAGCGGCATCATTTTTGACCAATCTTGATTTTGAAAACAATTTGGTTAGTATCTTGATTGAATAATATGCCAACCAATGTCGTTGTAGGTCATTGATAAAAAATCCTATCTGACTATTCCGCTGCATCCAATGCAATTGTTGAACTAAATCTGCATTGCTGAAATGGTGGCAAAATAAGCTTGAAAATATGATATCTGGTTTTTGTTTAAAATTTACCAATCTATAATCACTGCAAATGAATTGGGTATGTTTTTTTAAGATAGTATTTGTTTCTGCAAATGCTATACATTCTTGATTAAAGTCAATTCCAATGAGGGTAACTGCAATTTGTTTTTTTTGACAATAGTTTAAAATCACCAATAAATTATCACCTCCCCCGCATCCAATTTCACATACACTGATTTGTTTTTGATTATTTAAAAGTTTTTTGAATCCATTCAAACTAATGGCATGTCCTCCAAGAAGGGTATTAATTGTATTAAGCTCTTGCATATTGAGTGCAATTTCCTCAAAAGGAATCCCCTCTGCATCTAGGATTTCTTTTTCTAAACTTCTATGGGACAAATTAGGCATGTTCCAAATGGGTTATACTGTTTTTTAATAGAAAAGTTTCCATGGTTAAGCCAGGACCAAATGCAACACCAAAGACCAAAGCATTTTCTTTCAGGTCTTTTTCCATGATTGACTTTAGGACAAATAAAATAGTGGGTGCTGACATATTGCCATATTGCCGTAAAATTGTTCTAGCATCTTCTGTGTTGGACTGGCTTAGTCCCAATTCTTTTTCAATTAGGTCTACAATTTTCTTTCCTCCTGGATGAATGCACCAATGGGATACTGCTTGATTGTCTAGTTTGTTTTTCTTGAGGGCCTCCTCTAATAATGTTTTGATGTCTGACTCAATCATTTGTGGTACATAACTACTCAATTTCATGAGAAAACCTTTTTTGCTGATATCCCATGCCATATCTGATTTGCCTTTACTGGCAACATGTGCATGAAACCCCTTTATAGTTAAACTTTTTTGGTTGGTTTGGTTGTTGATTAAAGCAACAGCACAGCCATCGGCAAATAACAAACTGCTGGCTGCATTATCTAGACTATATTCTTTTTGTAAATGAATGGTACAAAGTTCAAGGCAGACCAATAATACTTGAGCATCTGGGCTACTGTCACAAATGAGTTTGGCAATTTTTAAACCATGAATTGCTGCATAGCAACCCATAAAATTGATAGATGTCCTGAAAAGACTGGGACTTAATTTTAGGGCTTCCAATATTTCTAAGTCTAAACCAGGGGCACTCATTCCAGTACAGCTTACTGTAATTAAGTGTGTGATTTCGGATATGTCACATTGGTCTTTAATACAATTTTCAATAGCTTCCAAAGAAAGTGGAATTGCTTGCTTTTGATAAATAGCCATTCTTTGGTCAATATCTGGAAAATCTTTTGAACTGTTGGAAGGTACAAAGGTCCATTGGTTTGAGGGTAGACCAAAATCCGGTATTACTGAATGTCTTTGTGCAATCCCACTTTGACTATATAAAAAGGATAGCTTTCTTTTTTCAATACTGTCTAAATGATAAATCTCTTGCATGAAAGCAAGTATGTCTTGTTGACTATGACAATATTTGGGTACTGCAACCCCAATAGATTTGATTTCAGCCAAAATAGTTAGAGATTAATAAGGTGATAAATGCTGCATTGGTACAACTGCTTGCTAACCAGTTCATGATCATGGTTTGTTTAAAATTTGCTTCGTTTGGATTTTTCCAAACTTTGTAAAACCAATACAGAAAATAAATTACAACAGGAAAAAAAAAGAATTGTAAAATATAAAATTGATGGATGGCTCCACATTGATTGAAATGCCAAAAGAGTATTCCAAATGCAAAAAGATATAATCCCATGCAAAAAATAAATGTGCCTTTTTTACCCAGTAATATTGAAATTGTTTTTACTTGATCTTCTTGGTCTTGTTTGTGCTGGTAAACCTGTGTAATTGGATAAAATCCGCCAATTAAAAGACTGGAAGAAACTAATAGGTCAATTGGTACAGATGCTGAAATAGGGGTATTGCTAACTTGAAATAC
>CAMFKK010000402.1 GCA_945957225.1 uncultured Sphingobacteriia bacterium
GTATTGGATTGGACAAGAACAGACCTTGCTTTTACAGTTGCAGATGGGTCCAAAGCCTTGCGTTTTGAAAAAGCAGCTTTTATGGCATTTGACCTTTGTTTATTAAAAAGGGCAGGCGCCGATGCTGATTATGGTAGCACAGAAATACAAAGGGCTTTTGAAAGGTTTGAACAAATGAATGCAGATGAGCGTCTATTGTTGCAAAGAAATATTATTGCCGGATTGCCAGGCAGTGAAGAAAGCTTTACCCTTGAACAGTTTCAACAAAGCTTAGATACATACAAAGGAATTAATGCCAATCAAATGAGAAGTAATCTTATTTACTTTTTACAAGCCATTATGCCTTGGGCTGATGAGGCAGGAGTGAAAATGGTGATTCACCCAGATGATCCACCTTATCCAATATTAGGATTGCCAAGGGTATTGAGTACCGCTTCAGATTTTCAAGCTTTAATTGACGCAGTTCCTTCTCAAAACAATGGTCTATGTTTTTGCACGGGTTCATTTGGTGTAAGACCTGATAATGATTTACCCGCCATGGTAAAACAATTTTCAGATAGGATCAATTTTATTCATTTAAGAAGTACACGTAGAAACGAGTGGGGAGATTTTTATGAGGACAATCATTTAGAGGGTGATGTAGATATGTATGCCGTAATCAAAGAATTGGTTCTTGCTATGAAATCTAGAAATTGTCCCATACCGGTTAGACCTGACCATGGGCATCAAATGCTAGATGATCTAAAAAAGAAAACAAATCCAGGTTATTCGGCTATTGGTAGACTCAGGGGCTTAGCAGAAATTAGGGGGGTAGAATTGGGGATCAGAAGAAGCTTACAGGAGCAATAATTAAAGTGTCTTTTTTCTTAGGTCAGGAGAATAATAAAAAAAACAACGAAGGGTATGGATCTTATCATATTGATAGCCACTTGCCTTTTGTTGAAAAGATTGCATATAGCCAAAGTCAAAATTGAGTGTTTTTGAAATGGGTTGTCTTATACCAAGAAATAACCTGTTTTGGTCAAATGTATTATACAGAATTTCTTTTCCAAATTGGATTATCAATTCATCTGATAAGCTAAAAGAAGGATATTTTGGGTTTTTAAAGATGGGTATATTAAATGCCAATAAATACCGGATTCTATTACTGAATCTATAATTGCCAGTAAACTGGTCATTGGCAATTTTCTCAATCCATCTTTGCTCATTTCTAATTCTTTGTAAAATGCCAATTTTTCCTAATTTACTAGACAATAGTGCTTGTTGGTAAATTCTGTTCTCTTCAGCAAAATGTTCCCAATTTGGTGTTGAGGGAGCTACCCACATTTTCCCAATACCAAGTGTTAGACTCAATTGATTATTCACCCAATATTGAACCCCTGTTCTAAGAAAATAAAAGTTGGGATCAGCCAAAAAATTAGTTCTTCTAATATGGAAATCCGCAACCATTCCCCAACGGTTGTTGAATCTGATAGTGCTATTTAAACTTGTCCAACTTTGTGATACTTCATTTACAGATTTAGATTGTGCATGAACAGGATTAGCAAGAAACTGTATCAATAGGAGTAATATTAATAATGGCAAAAAGCCCTTATAAATGCGGTTCATAGAAATTAAGTTAGCCTACCTTAAGCAAAAAACAGAATCAAGAGTTGTGCTGCTAAAATGCGCATAATCATGGTTAATGGATACACAGTGGCATAAGTTGCAGATGGTATATCATTGCCTGCCATCTTAAGTGCAAATGCTAGGGCAGGAGGGTCAGTACAAGCCCCCGCCAATAAACCACAAATTTCAAAATATGTCTTCTTCAAGAATTTTTTTGCAAACAAACCCACAATTAGTAATGGAACCATGGAAATGCAAATACCCATTCCAATCCAGCGATAACCACTTCCATCTGCAAAAGCACCTGCTAAATTATGCCCACTGCTCAAACCAACACTAGCTAAGAAAAGTGCAATCCCCAATTCCCTAATCATCAGGTTAGCACTATTGGTGGTATAATTATTTAAATACAATGAATTTCCAAACCTACTTAAGAATAGGGCAATAATTAAAGGCCCACCGGCCATTCCTATTTTAACAGAAACGGGAATATTTGGAATATGAAATGGGATACTACCTAGTATGATACCAAAAACAATGCCTATGAAAATAGGGCCCAAATCTGGAGCTTCTAATCTTTTTAATGAATTTCCAACTAGATTGGTAAATTCATTGACACTGTCTTCCGTTCCAACTACGGTAATGGTATCACCTAATTGTAAAAAAACATTTCCGTGAGCCACCATTTCAATACCTGCGCGTTTGATTCTAGAGATGGTCAGTGCTTCGTGTTGCAATTCCATGATATTCCCCAAGCGTTTATGAGTCACTTCTTTTCTAGTAACTACAATAAATCTTGAAATCAAATTGCTTGTTGGAATTGTTCTCAGGTTCATGTTTATTTCTGAGCCAACCAAAAGTTTTACTTTCTCCATCAATTTCTTGGTTGCAACAAATTGCATTACGTCATCTTTAGCTAATAAAAGATCAGGGGTTGGAGTAATCACTTGACCATTGTGCAACATTCTGGAAATAATTACTGGCTCATTGAGCATTTTGAAAATATTGCGCAATGGTTGACCCACCAATTGTTTGTTTTCTAATTTTATATGAACATTAATAGGTCTATTAGACTGAATAAAATTTAATTTTCTATGTAATTCTTTTTCTTTCTCAATATCTATTCCTAATATTTTCTTCAATAATACCAATGACAAAATAATACCTACTACCGCAAATGGATAGGCAACTGCATAGGCTAAAGTAATGGTCCCATTATCTACCCCACTAATATGAAGGTCTTTTACAGCAGCCTGTGCTGCAGCAAGACCTGGCGTATTGGTTACCGCACCACTCATAACACCTGCCATGATAGCAATATGGTTATTAGACAGATAGAAAAATAAAATAGTAATAAAGACGCCTAGGAATACTACTGTTGCAGCAATGGCATTATTGGCCAATGCTGTTTTTTTTAGTGAAGCAAAAAAACCTGGTCCTACTTGTAATCCAATTGCGTAAACAAAAATGATTAAGCCAAATTCTTTTAAAAAATGTTCTGTTTCTTTATTAACACTAATGCCTAAATAAGAAGCAATTAAGCCAATAAACAATACCCAAGTAATGCCAAATGAAATTCCCAGTATTTTGAATTTCCCCATCAAAATCCCAAGTGCTATTACCAAAGCATAGATAATGGCTGCTTGTGCCACTGATTGTTCTGTAAATAATGCTATAAACCAGTTCATATC
>CAMFKK010000403.1 GCA_945957225.1 uncultured Sphingobacteriia bacterium
GTATTGCTCTTGGGTCTTTTAAAACTAATATCAAAAAAATTGAACCTGAACGTTCTACCTATGAATCAGGGCCATTTGAATTTAGACAAGTTTTTGTATCATATTCTGATTCTGTGTCGGCTCTTACTACAAATTGTAAGATTCAAGATTTGAAATTACAGGTTGGTGAGATAGATCTAAATCATTTATTAATTCCAGTTAACAAATTAATAGTTGAGGGAGCCGATATTGCTTTAAGACTAGCAAAAATTGGTAAACAAAATCAAGTAAATAATAAACCTAAATTGGATAGTTCTAAAGCCCCTTTTTGGAATATAATAGCCAATCATATTGATTTCAAAAATGCAAAAATTCAATTTGATGATGATCAGTATCCTAAAAAGAAAACAGGATTAGACTATGCGCACCTTTACTTAAAGGAGTTGAACCTAAATGCGGATAGTTTAAATTTTTCTGCAAATAGATATTCAGGAAAAATTCAACAATTACACTTTAATGAATTATCTGGCTTGTCTTTATTAGAAATGGGTACCTATTTCTCTTATACAGATAAGGAATCTTCTTTGAAAGGGTTTGGTTTAAAGACTCCAAAAACACATATTCAAACTGACCTGATTCTTAAATACAATTCGCCAGCTTTATTAGCGCAAGAAATAGGTGCAGCTTATGTTGATTTGAATTTGAAAAACTCTAAACTGGCTGTCTCTGATCTTTTGATGGTTGTTCCTGATTTGAAAAAGCAATTGGTAAAACACCAAAAGATTATTATCAATACTAGTGCAATCATAAAAGGCAAAATAGCTGATTTAAAAATTTCTGAATTTAAAGCCAAGGGCTATGGAAAAACCTCCGTTAAAATGAAGGGGCGGATTAAAGGATTGCCAAATATGAACAAAGCATATTTTCAGTTTCCATCTATAAATTTCTATACTACCAGTGCGGATATTGGTTCACTAGTACCTCCCAAAACTATTCCAAATTCCATTCGTATTCCTGCATCAATGCAAGTGAATGGCAGTTTTAATGGAACCATCAATTCATTTGCCTCCAAACTTTTGGCTACAACTAGTATGGGGAATATTGCTTTTAATGGTTCAATGTCTTTAAAGAATAAAACTTATAATGCTATTGTAGACTTAAAACAAGTTGCCTTAGGTAAGTTCTTAAAAATGGACAGTTTAATTGGCAAGGTCAGTATGCATGCAACATTAAATGGTAAAGGGTTTGATTATAAAACATTAGAAACAGATGTGCAAACTGCCGTTCAATCAATTGATTTTAAAGGCTATAATTACCAACAACTCAATGCAAATGCACAGTTAAATCATGGAGTATTGCAATTAAAAGCTGGACTGGTTGATCCTAATCTGAGTTTTGATATGAATGCAAGTGCTGTTTTGAAACAAGGATTCCCTTCTGTACAATTATCTATGCTAATAGATACCATGAATTTTAAAGCCTTGCATTTAACTGCCGATAGTTTTTCCATGCACAGTAAATTGAAACTAGATTTCTCAAATACACATCCAGATTCATTAATGGGAGAAGCTTTTGTAAGTCAAATTATATTTTCAAGAGGGAATAAGCATTTCTTTTCTGATACTGCTCGTGTAAAGGCTGAAATGATTGATGCAGATAATCACTTAACACTGTTTTCAAAACCACTTTTTGCAGATATTAAAGGAAGATATAGATTAACTGAATTGCCAAGAGCTTTACAACACCATTTTAATCAATACTATCAACTAAAAAATTTTAAGGATAGTTTTTTTGTTCCACAAGATTGGCGTGCAAGCCTTCAATTCAGGACATCTCCTATAGTGTTACAATTCATACCTGAATTAAAAGGTACTGATACAATGGGAGCTAATCTGCATTTTGTATCAGAAGGGAATATCCTTGATTTTACCTTGAATGCACCATTAGTACAATATGATGGAAGCCGGATTAAACAGCTACATGCTCAAGTCACCACTGGAGAGAACACATTACAGTATGGTGTCCAATTTGAAAATGCTGCTGTAAAAAAATTGCTTTTAAACAATGCTTCTCTAAATGGAAGAGTAGCACAAAACACGGTTTATGGCAAATTGATATTCAGAGATAAATTAGCTGAAAAAGTGTATCAGCTTTCTTTATCCTTGCAACAACAAAACAAAGGATTGAAGATTCACCTTAATCCAGATAGTTTATTACTCAATAGACAATCATGGCTAGTAGACCCTTTAAACAGCGTTTACGTTGATTCTTTTGGAATTGTTGCAACTAATATTGGTTTGGAATATAAAGACCAATCAATCTTAGTTAATAATAGATTTAATAATCCCGCATCTCCCATTGATTTAGTGTTTAAAAACTTCAGTATTAGAACCCTGACAGATATGGTAAGGCAAGATTCTATTGGTGCAGAAGGTGTGATTAATGGGCAGGCTGTAATAATGAATGCTACAAAGAAGCCTGTATTTACTTCTGATATTACTATTAAGGACCTTAGTTATAACAAACGGTTAATTGGAGATCTTGATCTAAAAGTAGATAATGAAACAGAAAATAGATATAAGGCTGATCTTGAATTAAATGGACTTGGAACCCGTGCAAGCATCAAAGGATTCTATAATAGCGAGGATGAAATAATGAATCTGCAATTGTTGATAGATAGTATGAATATGGCTACCATTATTCCATTTTCAGCCAATCAAATAAAAGATGCGGGTGGAAAATTGCAAGCCAATTTGCATTTAACTGGGAAGATTGAGAATCCTAAATTGAATGGAGATATTCTTTTTGAGAATGCCTATCTAACACCTACTATGTTGGGTCAGAAATTCCATTTGGAAAATGAAAAATTATTAGTTGTAGATAATGGCTTAAAATTTGATCACTTAACACTAAAAGACAGTTTAGGAAAAACCGCTGTTCTTGACGGAACAATACAATCTTCAGACTTGAGAAGTTTTGGATTGGATTTGAATTTAGAGGCAAAGGATTTTAATCTTGTGAATTCAACCCAAGCCGATAATCAATTGTTTTTTGGCAAATTGAATATGGATGCCAGTATACAGCTTAAAGGCAAATTGGATAACCTAGATATGAATGCAAAACTGAGAGCAAATAAATCTACAGATTTAAACGTAGTGCTCCCTAGTAGCGATCCGGAACTTCAAAGCAGGGAAGGGGTGGTGAATTTTATTGATACCAAACATTTGTCAGATAGTGTACAAGTGGTTAATTTTTCAGATACCCTAGTTCAGAAATTATCTTTGATAAAAGGAATTAACTTAAGTGCTATTATAGAAAC
>CAMFKK010000404.1 GCA_945957225.1 uncultured Sphingobacteriia bacterium
ATAATGAGGTATTGCATTATTTTATTTTGCAAGAAGATATAACAGAAAAAAAGGCAGCAGTTGAAAAAATTAGAATGGCAGAAGACCGTTGGAGATTTGCTTTGGAAGGAGCCGGAGCCGGGGTTTGGGAGCATGATTTTCAAACTACTAAATCTTATTTTTCTGAACTGTATGAAAATTTATTAGGATATACCAAATTAGAATTGGAAGAGATGGATGCCGTTTGGAAAAATTTACTGCATCCCTATGATTATCATATTATCAAAGAGTATGACAGAAAATACGAAGAGGGATTGATCACCCATCATAAAACTGAATATAGAATCAAGAAAAAAGATGGTAGCTATATCTGGGTTTTGGATAGGGGAATGTTGATTTCAAAAACTTCTCTAGGTCTTCCAAAAACAATTATTGGTACACATACAGATATTACCGATTTGAAAATAGTGGAGCTTTCATTGGAACAAAGTGAAAAGCAATTGCGTTCTCTCTCTGATAATATGCCTGGTGTATTGTATGAATATGTATTTTATCAAAATGGAGGTAGTGGATTTAAGTTTATTGGCAAGACAATTGAAAAAGTATTAGGGTTAAGTGCTGAAGAATTTCTAGATTTTAAAACATCAGTGCACCCGGACGATTTGGCTTCATTAACCGAAGCTGTAGAACATTCTAAATTAACCAATGAGCCCTTTAATTATGAAGGTAGATTAATTGTGCCTGAAAGGGGAATTGTCTGGTATTCTACCTCCTCTTCTTTTTCTTACGAAGACGGCAACGGCGCAAGGGTTTTTACTGGTTTAATGATAGATATTACGGAAAAGAAATTGGCTCAGGAGCAATTAGAGAAGCAACGCATGTTCTATGAACAGGTGTTGAATAATATTCCCTCAGATATAGCAGTATTTGATCATGAACATAGGTATTTATTTATCAATCCAATAGCAATAAAAGATAATGAACTTAGAAAATGGATGATTGGTAAGAAAGATGAGGACTATTGTGAGTACAAAAATAAACCTTTTTCAATTGTTGAAGGCAGGAGGAAAATTTTTAATCAAGTTGTTCAGACTAAAAAGTTAGTTGCTTGGGAAGAAACACTAACAACCCCCAATGGAGAAAAGCAATTTCATTTTAGAAATATGTATCCTGTAATAAATGCTATGGGAGTGGTTGAAATGGTGATTGGGTATGGAGTAAATATTACTGATAGAAAGAGAATTGAAGACCAGGTTAGAATCAATGAAAAGCGCTATAGAGACTTATTTAATTATAGCCAAGCATTAATTTGTACACATGATCAAAATGGTGTTTTGTTAAGTGTAAACCCAGCCATTTGTGAAACATTAGGGTATTCAGCAGAAGAGTTGATAGGAAGACCACTAATGTCATTTATTCCGGAAAAAGAAAATGAAAATTTCCGCACCTATTACTTAGATGTAGTAATGAAAGAAGGGAAATCAAAGGGTGTATTTAGAGCCCTACATAAAAATGGTAAAAAACTATTCCTTTTATTTCAAAATTATTTAGTGGAGGAAGAAGGTGTTGAGACATATGTTATTGGGTTTTCACAGGATATTACAGAAAGAATACACGCAGAAAATGAATTATTACTGGCTAAGCAAATAACAGAAAATGTGTCCAAGGCAAAAGAGATTTTCTTGGCTAATATGAGTCATGAAATTAGGACACCAATGAATGGGATATTAGGTGTGGCTAATCTTTTGGCAAAAACAGAAATGGATGAAGCTCAAAAAAACTATCTCAAATTAATAAAAGAATCAGCCAATAATTTGTTGGTTATTGTAAATGATGTTTTAGATATAGAGAAAGTAACTTCTGGTAAATTTGAATTTGAGCAAATACCTTTCAGATTTGCTGATAAACTAAATTCTTCAATTCAGTCATTCCAGTATAAGGCAGAAGAAAAAGGAATACAATTGAATTATTTTTCTCAGTTGGAAGAATCTTTGGTGTTAATTGGCGATCCATATAGGTTAATTCAAATCTTGAACAATCTCTTAAACAATGCCATTAAATTTACGGCTAGGGGAAAAGTGACAGTTAATATTTTTTCAACTGTTAGAGACGCAGAAAATATATTGATAGATTTTACAGTTCAGGATACAGGTATTGGAATTGATGCCTCTAAATTGGAAACCATTTTTGAGCCTTTTGTACAAGCATCATCTGATACTACTCGCAAATTTGGAGGTACTGGCTTAGGATTGTCTATTTGTAAAAACCTAATTGAATTGCAGGGTGGATCAATTAATGTAGAAAGTAAATATGGAGAAGGTACCATCTTTCATTTTAAACTCCCTTACAAAATTGGAGCTGTTGAAATGTTGGCTCAAGAAGAATTGGCGCCAGATGATTATAGCCTTATAGGTGAGAAACGAATATTAATAGCAGAGGATGTTGAATTGAACCAATTTATTGCAAGGCAAATTTTAGAATCATGGGGTATGGAAGTATCAGTGGCTCCAAATGGAAGAATAGCAGTAGAAATGGTTCAGGAACAACATTTTGATATCATTTTAATGGATATTCAAATGCCTGAAATGGATGGTATTGAAGCCACTGAAATTATTAGAAAAATGGATAATCCTGTTTTGGCTAAAATACCCATTATTGCATTAACAGCCAATGCTTTAAAAGGAGATAATCACCTTTATTTTCAAGCAGGCATGAATGATTATATTACAAAACCTTACACAGAAGAAAAATTGTATTCTGTTCTGAGTAAATATTTGCCTGCAAAGCCTAACTATATAACACCAAATGTAGAAACTAACAAAACTGCTACTAGGATTTTGGTGGAAGATGATTCCTCGTTATTTGTTGGCAATGGCGCTGATAGTCTTTTATATGACTTAACAATGGTTAATCAAATTGGTAAGGGCAACCCTGAGTTTATTGGTAAAATGGTAGGTCTTTTTCTTGATCAGTTGCCAAACGATATAAGTAAATTAAAGGAATATTCAAATAGAGATGAATGGGAAGCTTTATCAAAATTGGCACATAGAATGAAACCCTCAATTGAAGGTATGGGTATTCATTCTTTAAAAACTATTATTAGAGAACTAGAAACAAGGTCTCGTAATAATGAGACTATTAGAGATACGGAAATGAAGAAGCTAGTAACTGTCACATGTGAAACTATGGAGAAGGTTCTAATTCAACTACGATTAGAGTTTCCACAATAAATTGGAATTAGAACATGTCAAGTTCTTTTAAATTTGTTAGTGTATTTTCATTCATTAAGGTATTGGCGCAAGCATCTACATG
>CAMFKK010000405.1 GCA_945957225.1 uncultured Sphingobacteriia bacterium
GCCTCTACATCAGGTGCATTGATGGTAGCAATTCCCATGAGCTCACAAAATTGGTAGGCCCAAGTAATTTGATAACCCAAGTCTTTGGGCATCTCTTTTCTATGAGCTTTATAATCCGCATACATGGCAGTTCTCTTTGATGCATTACGTGGACCATCAAAAACACTAACTAAATGTGTAGGCTGAAAATCTTTGATAAGTTTTAGTAAACAACGAATAAAACCATATAAAGCATTTGTTGACTCCCCTTGCGAATTAGTCATTTCACGAATTGCAAAGTAAGAACGATAGAGATAACCGGAAGCATCAATTACAAAAATTTTATCCATGAAAAGTACTCAAAGAGGTGCCAGAATAGCGTGATTAATTTGTTTAAAGCAAAAAAGTTGAAAATTAAGTTTAAGGGAAAACGGATTAATCTGGATAGTTTTTTTTAAAACTCTCAATTATTAAATCAATTTTATTGGGTTTATAGCTTATGCATTGAAATTCAGATACAAAAAAGTTTATTGATTTTGACCATGTTCAAAAAAATAAGAAATTTCACTTTTTGTTACTTTTCCTTGCGCAACCTCTATGACTAGATTTTCAAAAGATTCATCGTCAAATAAAATGACAACATTATTTGCCTTTAAAAATAAATAGGCTGCTCCAAATCCAGTCCGTTTATTTGCATCATTAAATGGATGGTTCTGCACAATATGATACAAATAAGCAGCTGCTTTATCATAAATAGTGACATAAAGATCATTACCAAACATTGCTGCTTTTGGAGTTTCAATTGCTGACTCTAAAAGGTTTCTATCTCTAATACCTGGCAGCCCACCAAATTTTTCAATAAATGCATCATGCATTTTAATGACTTGCTCAAGCGATAAATAAATAGTCATTTTTTAGATAATCTCTTTAATACAGCAGCTTTTTCTACAAGCAAATTTTTTAGTAATAGATCAAAATCATCTGTTTGAATTTCATCATGTTTTTCTGTTTCACTATTCAAATTTGGCAAATGTTGAATAACAAACTGTCTTAAACTGATACCTTCTTTAGCTGCTAACATTTTAATATAAATATGTTGATCTAAAGGAAAATCAATGGTTAAACGAACTGTATCCTTTTTTTGATGTGAGTGTTTCATATAACCTCCTTTTTCTTTTATAATAGCGTATCGCCGTAAATAAGTCAATTATAGATAAGACGTAATATAGAAAAATTTGATCTATATTACGTCTACGAACCTATTGAGCAGAAGGACAATGCAAATACAAAAATTTATTTTGCATTAACAAATCCATTTCAGGTGAGATTGTTAAACGATGTGTGACTTCTCCTTTTAAAAAAGAAGGGGCTTTATTGCTAAATAAAGACTTCCACCATCCAGTATTTTCAAGTTGAATGACTTGATAATTATCATCTTCAATTCCTGCTGCTTGGACTAATTGTTTAATAGCTTCTCTTATGGATACATCACTTTCGTCAATATAACCATATTCTTTAGCTAAAGGTGCGGGATAAATACGTGCTCCGTACTCTTCCACTAATTTTTCTCTAGTCATATTTGGTCTGTGTTCCACTACAAGATTAACAAAATCATTATAAAGATAAGAGATGATTTGTTTGTAATTATCTTCTTCACCTGGAACCCATGGACGTAAAGGATTAAGCGCATCTTTTTCTTTACCGGCTGAAATTGTCATGGTATCCACACCGATTTTATCTAGCACTTTACTAAAGTTCATAAATGTAGGTGCAATCACACCAACACTACCAATTAAGCTTGTATTACTAGCTAAAATTTTATCAGCAGCAATAGCGATATAAACGCCACCTGATGCACATAAACCATTGACATATGCATAAACGGGTACATTATACTGCTTTTTATAAGCCAAAATTTGACGAAAAATGTCATCTGAATCTGTAGCATAGCCACCTGGCGTATTCATGTACAAAAGTAAACCTTTTACGCGATCTTTTTTGAAATCACCTTCTCGAGATTCAACAAGTAATTGTTGAATTTCTGTAGATTTCAAAGAATCCACGCCAATCATTCCATCAAAATTAATCTGTAAAATAACCGGCGCATCTTTTGTTAATACTTTACGTTTGCCATCGGCATTAGGCAAAATTTCTTCTGTATTAACTGTAGTTAAACGACTATCCATTGAAGATTTGCTTGTTGCAGCTCCAATGCCCATAAAAATCACACTAATTCCCAAAATCAGACCAATAATAGCAAAAAAAGCCACCATAAAAGCTTTTATTGCTGAATAAAAAATTGAATCTCGCATAAAAACATCCTAAAATAAGTTTAAAAATCCTTTATAAATCAAAATGATTTTTCATTAAAGGTAAAACCAATTTCTAGTCTATAGATTTTAAATATGAAAATAATTGTAGATTTGAATCTTGCTTAGATAAAACTTTTTTAGAAAAACAACTGCTTTGACTTTAAGCTTTTTTAAAATAAAGCTTAAAGTCAAAAATATGAAAAATTATAAAATGTTTTTTATTGAAAACGTGTAATAACTAGATGTGCAGAAACAGGTGACGATGGTGGACCACCCGCATTTGGTGTAATTGTCAAAGGCGGGGTATTTCCAGCAGGATTTGTTACGGTTAAGATAGAGTTAACACTTGTCGTTTGAACAAGTGTCATTCCAACAATTTGTGAAGTTCCAGTGGCTCTTCCAACTACTGATGAAGGGATTGGCAAACCATTTAGAACTAAGACTAATTGACCTGGTTCATCCACACTCACTTGGAATAAGACTTGGTAAACTCCAATTGCTGTTAAAGTAAAGGAAGAATCATCAGCACGCACAATAGTACCACCACTTGAAGGTCCATCTTGAGGAAAATCTACGCTATCTCCTGCACCTACTGTATCAGCATTATCATTGGGCATCAAAGCAAAGAAATCTGCAAATTCTAAAACTCCCGAGTTTCCAGTAGTTCCAGTAGTTCCTGTTGCTCCAGTTACGCCAACTCCTGTTGCTCCTGTTGCTCCGTCAGCACCCGGTACGCCTGTTGCTCCCGTTGCTCCCGTTGCACCTGTTGCACCAACTCCTGTTGCGCCAGTTATACCAACACCAGTTGCTCCAGTTGCTCCTGTTACACCTACGCCCGTTGCTCCCGTTGCACCCACACCTGGACCTGTTGGTCCCAATGGTCCTGTTGCTCCCGTTGCACCTGTTACACCAATTCCTGTTGCGCCAGTTATACCAACACCAGTTGCTCCAGTTGCTCCTGTTACACCTACTCCTGTTGCTCCGGTTGCTCCTACAC
>CAMFKK010000406.1 GCA_945957225.1 uncultured Sphingobacteriia bacterium
CAATAGACCTTTGCATAGTTTGTCTAGCGGGGAGCAAAAAAAAGCCTTACTAAATCATTTGTTATTTGGCAAGGCCGATTATTTTCTCATAGATGAACTCTATGACCATGTAGATCTACAAGGACAGGCAACTATTTTGGCCACCATTCAATTGATAGCTGAGACCAAACCGGTGATTCAAATTCTAAGAAGACAAAAAGACCTACTTCCTTTTATTCAATCCTTTTATTGGTACCAGGAGAAGCAGATTCAAACCTTTGGTTCAGCCTTTGAGTTTCATCAATATCTTGACAACCACTTAGCACATAATAGTTTTAGACCTATTCCAAGAGCGCTCAAAAACATCCTAGCTCCTGCGGGCCCCTTGGTGAAGATGCAATCGCTCTGTGTAAGTTATGACCAGCGTCCCATTTTGGATAGGATTGATTGGATCATTCAGCCTAATGAATGTTGGCAACTCAAGGGGCCCAATGGTTCTGGAAAGTCTACCTTATTGTCTATGATTACTGGCGATAATCCCAAAGGTTATGGACAAGACCTTTATTTGTTTGGCATGAAAAAAGGGGGTGGTGAAACGGTATGGGATATCAAACAATATATTGGCTATTTCAATCCCATCATGATCCAGCATTTTTCAAGACTAGATAGTATTGAACTGATGATTGTTTCTGGTTGCATGGACAGTATTGGGGTATACATCAAGCCTTCTGAAATGCAATTGCGACTGGCAAAAGAATGGCTGGATTATTTGGGTTTATTGTCTTTGAAAAATAAACCCATTCAGTTTTTACCCGTTGCAGAGCAACGCATGGTCTTGATTGCTAGGGCCATGGTCAAACACCCACCACTATTGATTTTAGATGAGCCTACATCGGGTTTGGATGATGCCAGTGCCGCCTTGGTGATTGGGATGATTGAACAGATTAGAAAGGAAACCAAAACAACGGTGCTCTTTGTATCGCACCAGCTAGAAAAAGGTTTTGAACCCGATAAGATTTTTGAATTAACACCAAGACCTACAGGTTCAACTGGTGCAGTTATTTAAGAGCCCATGGCGTATGCAATAATATTGACACCAAACTTGGTATTGTCTTCAGAAAGAAACCGCTTATTTCTAAAATCATAGTCCCACTCACAGCCATAGTCTTTATTGCTATATAAGACGCCAATCCTGCCATTGATTTCTATGGCTTTGAGATAGTCATGCACTATATCATCGCCCCAGCCATTGAGCTCAAAACCCGTGGTGGGAGGTCCTTTTTCAAATTTGAAAAAGCTATGGTAGATATCATGGGTATTGGGAATTTTTTTTAATCGCCCCGCGCCAAAAGTCTGACTCATTTGTGCTTCAAACGATTTGGCAAACAGACCGTCAATATCATGGTTGCAATCGTCTACAAATACAAAGCCACCATTCTCTACATATTTTTTAAAATGGGCATTTTCGGTGGCATTGAACTGCACCAGTTTATGCCCACTGAGATAACAAAATGGCGCTTGAAACAAATCCTGACTACTGAGGTCTACAATTTTTTCCTGGGCTTCAATAGGAATGCTGGTATATTCTACCAATGAATTCAAAATATTGGAGGGCATTCTTACATCTGTATCCCAATCTCCGGAGAGGTATCGCAGTCTGGTGAAACTAAATTTGGAACTTTTCATAAGATATTTAGACCATTGCCCTTCCGCAGATGTATTTTTTTTTAAAATTCCTTCATTTCTGTCTAATTTCCTTGTTTCTCAAAAAGAAATAACAGATTTTATTTTAATCTAATAAATAGAACGCTTTGGAGCAATCAGAAAAACAGTTGCAGGAATTGATTCAAAAACTCTCCTTGCTCAAAACAGAAATTCAAAAAGTCATTGTTGGGCAGGACATTATTTTGGAAGAAATGTTGATTGCCTTATTGGCTGGTGGTCATTGTTTGTTAGAAGGGGTTCCCGGATTGGCCAAAACTTTGATGGTGCGTACTATGAGTCAGGCCCTTCATTTAAAATTTAGAAGAATTCAGTTTACACCTGACTTAATGCCTACGGATATTGTTGGAACTGAAATTTTAGAAGAAGACCATAGTTCTGGTAAACGTTTTTTCAAATTCAACAAAGGCCCTATTTTTTCCAATATTGTTTTGGCGGATGAAATTAATAGAACGCCTCCCAAAACACAATCCGCTTTATTAGAAGCCATGCAAGAATTTGAAGTCACTTATGGTGGTCAAACCTATCCACTTGACAGACCCTTCTTTATCTTGGCTACACAGAACCCTATTGAACAATCTGGTACTTATCCTTTGCCAGAAGCACAATTAGACCGGTTTTTATTGTATATCAAAATTGGCTATCCAAGCGCGGCTGAAGAAACCGCTATTTTAAGCAATACCACAGGTGCTAAAAAAGTAACGGTAAACCCTGTTGTCAATGGGGAAGAAATTGTGGCATTACAACAAATGGTGCGTCAAGTGCATATTAGTGATGAACTAGTGCAGTGGGTGGCTGAATTAATTAGGGCAACCAGACCCGAAACTACCAGCATTGATTATGTAAAAGAGTGGGTAAGATGGGGAGCTGGTCCAAGAGCTGGTCAGGCTTTGATTCTTACCGCTAAGGCAAGAGCCCTGTTTAAAGGCAGGTATGCAGTTACCATGGAAGACCTTCAAGTCATGGCTCATCCGGTTTTGCGCCACAGACTCTTGATGAATTTTAAAGCTGAAGCGGAGCGGATTAGTTCAGATGATGTTGCTAGTCATTTGTTGCAAGCCATTCCTAGACCCAAGAATGCATTGTCTTAAATTTTTGCATGAGCCAATTACTTGATCCCAAAATTCTCTTGTCTATCAAAGACCTACCATTGGCGGCAAAAACCACCATTGATGGATTTATGGAGGGCTTTAATAAAAGCAGCATTAAGGGAGAAGGTATGGAATTTAGCCAATACCGTAGTTATCAACCTGGAGATGACTTGCGCTCCCTTGACTGGAAAATGTTTGCTAGATCTGATAGATATTATATTCGAGAATCTGAAATTGAAACCAGTATTCAAGTGCGTTTTTTAGTGGATGCTAGTAATTCAATGAACCATAGAGACGGTGCCATTAGTAAAATGGAATATGCGCGTTATTTGGCGGCTTCTCTTGGTTGGTTGGCACAGAAACAGGGCGATGCTATAGGACTAGATGTGTTACAAGATGGCAAATTGTTTTCGCTACCAGCCAAAAGGGATAGTCAGCACTTACCCAGATTCTTGCACCAATTAGAACAAATAAAAGCAGCGGGTGTGTTTACAG
>CAMFKK010000407.1 GCA_945957225.1 uncultured Sphingobacteriia bacterium
CCTTTCTACTTCTCCTTCATTTTTCTTTTTCTACTTCTCCTTCCATTCCCTTTCTACTTCTCCTTATTTTGACTTTTGAATTTTGACTTTTGACTTACCCCGTCACATGCACGGGGTCAGCATAATGAGCCAATCCAAAATTCCTGGTCTGCGCTTCTGCTGCATGGGTTACATGCCATTCAAATTCATCCCTAAAATGACGGATAGCAGCGGCTACTGGCCATGCTGCGGCGTCACCCAAAGGACAAATGGTATTTCCTTCAATCTTGCGTTGAATATCCCAAAGCAAATCAATATCACTGCTCTTGCCCTCGCCTTTTTCTAATCTATACAAAAGCTTTTCCATCCAACCAGTTCCTTCTCTACAAGGTGAACACTGACCACAGCTTTCATGTCTATAGAACCTGGCAAGCGAATAAGTATTTCTAACCACACACTGGTCTTCATCCAACACAATAAAACCACCAGAGCCCATCATAGAACCAGTGGCAAAACCACCATCACTCAAGCTCTCATAGTTCATGTAACGGGTTTCACCCTTGGCAGTTTTCAGCAAGAGATTAGCAGGTAAAATAGGAACAGAAGATCCACCTGGAATACAAGCTTTTAATCTTTTGCCGTTGGCGATGCCTCCGCAGTATTCATCACTATAAATAAATTCTTCTACTGAGATGGTCATGTCAATTTCATAGACACCTGGCTTGTTAATATTACCACAAGCAGAGATGAGTTTGGTACCTGTAGATTTACCCACACCAATCTTGGCATATTCTTCACCACCTTCATTGATAATAGGAACTACCGATGCAAGCGTCTCAACATTGTTTACCACCGTTGGTCTACCCCAAACACCCTTGATAGCGGGGAATGGCGGTTTGATTCTTGGGTTACCACGCTTACCTTCTAGTGATTCAATCAAAGCTGTTTCTTCACCACAGATATAGGCACCCGCACCGCGTTGTACATAGATCTCACAGTCAAAACCAGAACCCAAAATATTCTTTCCTAAAAAGCCATTGGCTTTTGCTTCCGCAATAGCTTGTTCCAAGATATCTGGAATCCAAGCATATTCACCACGGATATAAATATATGTTGCATTGCTACCCAGTGCAAAACTGGAAACAATCAAACCTTCAATGAGTAAGTGTGGAATAAATTCCATTAAGTAGCGGTCTTTAAAAGTACCGGGCTCACTTTCGTCCGCATTACAAACCAAGTGACGTGGAACGCCTTCAGGTTTTGCAATAAAGCTCCATTTCATACCTGCAGGGAAACCCGCGCCACCACGACCACGTAGACCGCTCTTCTTTACTTCTTCCACAATCTCTTCAGGAGACATGGTTTTCAAAGCCTTTTCCACACTGCGGTAACCACCTTCTCTGCGGTAGACTTCAAAACTGCGAATCCCTTCTACATGTGCTTTCTCTAGTAATAGTTGTCTTCCCATATATTAGTTGTTCGCGGCTGCAGCTGCTCTGCATTCCGCAATGATTGCATCCACTTTTTCTTTGGTCAAATGTTCTCTATAATGTTTACCCAATTGCATCATGGGAGCATAACCACAGGCACCCAAACATTCCACTGTTTTTAAAGTGAAAAGTCCGTCTGTGGTGGTTTCTCCTGGTTTAATACCAAGGGTCTTACCAATATAGTCAATGATATTGTCGCTGCCATTTAACATACAAGGACCTGTTTGACAAACTTCAAACAAGTATTTACCAACTGGCTTGGTATTGTACATGCTGTAGAAGGTTGCTACTTCATATACTTCAATGGGTTTGATCTGCAAGATTTGGGCTACATAGTCCATGGTCTCTGCACTCAACCATCCGCCAAAACTGTCTTGTGCCAAATGCAAGAGGGGCAAGAGTGCGCTCTTTTGCTTTCCTTCTGGATAGCGAGCAATGATCTCGTTCACTTTTGCCATCTGCGCTTCTGAAAATTGTACCATACGGTTATCTCAATTTCAATGATTCAAATTAATACCAACACTTAAGCATCCAGCTCACCTGCAATAAGGTTTAAGCTACTCATGACCACAATGGCGTCACTCAACATGCCACCTACTACCAATTCAGAATAAGCTTGGTAATAGATAAAAGAAGGTCTGCGGAAATGCAAACGGAACGGGGTTCTACCACCATCACTGATTAAGTAAAAACCAAGTTCACCATTACCCCCCTCAACTGCAGAATAGACTTCGCCTTTAGGCATATCCACTTCACCCATCACAATTTTAAAATGCCAGATCAAAGCTTCCATCTTGGTATAGACGTCTTCTTTTTTAGGCAGATAATATTCAGGAACGTCTGCATGATATACATCGGCATCCGTACCCTTAAATCCTTGTACTTTTTGATACGCTTGGTTAATGATGCTCAAGCTCTCCCACATTTCACCATTACGCACCAAGAAACGGTCATAGCTATCACCGGTAGTTCCTACAGGTACTTTAAAATCAAAGTCTTGATAACTGCTATAAGGCGTGTGTACACGAACGTCATAGTCAACACCGGCCGCACGTAAATTTGGTCCGGTAAAGCCATAGTTCAAAGCACGTTCAGCACTAATAGGACCCGCACCAATGGTACGATCCATAAAAATGCGGTTGCGTGTAAATAGGTTTTCCAACTCGCGTAGTGCTGCTGGATATTCCTTTAAGAATTTCTCGAGTTTCGTAAATGCTGTATTTGAGAAATCCCTTTCAAAGCCGCCAATACGCCCAATATTAGTAGTAAGGCGGGACCCACATACTTCTTCATATATTTCATAGATTAATTCGCGGTACTGCATGATGTACATGAACCCTGTGTAAGCACCAGTATCCACACCCATGATGGAATTACAAATCAGGTGATCCGCAATACGAGCCAATTCCATGATGATGATGCGCAAATAGTCTACACGCTTGGGGGTTTGTACATTCAATAGTTTCTCACAGGTCAAATGCCAACCCATATTATTAATAGGGCTGCTACAATAGTTCAAACGATCTGTGATAGGAGTAATCTGGTTCAAGGGTCTGCGCTCAGCCAATTTCTCAAACGCGCGATGAATATATCCTACGGTTTGTTCAGCTGATACAATCCTCTCTCCATCCAATTCCATGATATTCTGGAACACACCATGGGTGGCAGGGTGTGTTGGTCCCATATTCAGCGTAGTAGTTTGCTTTTCTATGGATCCTTCCGGAAGTTTGATATGGTGTTGATGATGCTCTGTCATATAAGTCTATTTTATCCCCTTCCAAACATTTGATCGTCTTTA
>CAMFKK010000408.1 GCA_945957225.1 uncultured Sphingobacteriia bacterium
CAATAATTCACCCGACACTTTAAATAAGATTTTTATTCACTTATACTGGAATGCTTTTCAACCCAATAGTAGTATGGATGTGCGTAGCAGGGAATTGGGAAAAAATACTTTGACCAATAGACGCGGTGATCAAGTAAAAGATTGGGATGGTCGTGTTCAAGACAGGATTAGCAAATTAACTCCTGAAGAGATTGGCTATCAAAAAGTGAAAAGCCTAAAAATCAACGGTAAGGAGCAGCAATTGTTGGAGCACGAAACCATTTTAGAAGTCAGACTAGACAAGGGATTATTGCCAAAGAGTAAGACCATAATTGATCTGGATTTTGAAGCTCAGGTTCCCAAACAAATTAGAAGAAGCGGACGTGATAATGCAGAAGGCATTAGGTATAGCATGAGCCAATGGTATCCAAAATTGGTGGAATATGATTATCAAGGTTGGAATGCCAATCCTTATATTGCTCGCGAATTTTATGGGGTTTGGGGAGATTTTGACGTAAAGATTAGCATTGATAAATCTTATATGATAGCTGCAACAGGCGTGTTGCAGAATGCTAATCAAATTGGATTTGGTTTTGAAACACCTGGCACAAAAGTTCCAGCCAACAATGGCAAGACCAATACTTGGAATTTTACTGGAAGCAATATCCATGACTTTGTTTGGGCAGCTGATCCAACATTCAAACACCTGTCTAAAAAGACAAGTTCAGGTGTTATGTTGCACGTGTTTTACAAACCAACTGATCCCAAAGGCGATTCAGCTTGGAGCAATGTGTTATGGGCTGCAGAGCAGGTTTTACCGTATATAGAAAAGCGTTTTGGTAAATACCCTTATCCTCAGTATAGCTTTATCCAAGGTGGTGATGGTGGAATGGAATATGCCATGGCTACTTTGTTAAAAGGTCCTGGTCTTGGAACAGTATTTCATGAATGGATGCATAGTTGGTACCAGCAAATCATGGGTACCAATGAAAGTTTATTTCCCTGGATGGATGAGGGCTTTACCGATTATGCAACTGGAGAAGTATCTGATTACTATTACCAATTTTGCGCAAGCAAATCTCCCTTTACCAGTGATGCAGCAAAAACTGGCATCTTGCGCATGAATGAATTGAATAAGTCTAGACTTCCAGCCAAACAGTCTGGTAGTTATGAAAGCTATTTTAATTTAGCCAAATCAGGATTGGAAGAACCTATGAGTACCCATTCTGATCATTACAATACCAATTATGCATATAGCTCTGCTGCTTATTCTAAAGGGTCCACTTTTATTGGTCAACTAGGATATATTGTAAGTGATAGTGTACGTGATAAAATCATGTTGAATTACTATGATCAATGGCATTTCAAACACCCCAATGTAAATGACTTTATTCGTGTGGCTGAAAAAACAAGCGGATTGGCCCTACAGTGGTACAAAGAATATTTTGTAAATAGTACCAAGACCATTGATTATGCTGTGGGCGATATTAGTTTGAACGGTAGCAATACCAGTATCACCATTAAACGCATTGGTAAAATGCCCATGCCCATTGATGTATTATTGACCTTTAAAGATGGTAGCAAAGAATTGCATTATATTCCTTTGGATTTGATGTTTGGTGAAAAGCCAGACGAGTCTGCAGGTATTTCAAGAACCGTTCACAAAGAATGGCATTGGACCCATCCTGAATACCAAGTTGAAACCACCAGAAATATCAAAGAATTAAAATCAATTGAAATTGATCCAAGTCAGCGTATGGCTGATTTGAATAAGTCTAATAACAAGCTTGTCATCCCGGACTAGTTTTTAGTGATGAGAGGAGGTAAAAAAAGTGAAGAGTGAAGAGAAGAAGGAAGAAAAAGTGAAGAGATAAGAGATAAGAGTGAAGAGTGCACAATCATTTGTCTCGAGACAATATTTTTTAACCCCACCGATCATCGGTGGGGTTTTTTATTGGCATAAAAAAATCTAGGCGCAGCCTAGGTAATTCGTTTACAGAGAAAACCGTCCATTCTTCACTCTTCATTCTTCACTCTTCACTCTTCACTCTTCACTCTTCACTCTTCGCTCTTCACTCTTCGCTCTTCACTCTTCGCTCTTCACTAAATCTAATTCCTAGCTGCGTGAATAATGTACTTTTCTTGAAAGTACGCTTCAGGGAAGATTTTAAAAATGGGCATCATCTTGGGTCGTAAACCGCTTTCAGAAATTTCCTGATTCAGGTCTCCTCCTTTTAGACAAATCAATCCCTGTGCAATGCCATTATTGGTGCCCTTTCTTATTAAAGGTGCAGCCCAGGTCCATAGGTCTTTAAGTGGGGCTACGGCGCGGGATACTGCAAAATCAAATTTACGGTTCTTGATTTCTTCAGCTCGGGTATGTTGGGTACTGATATTTTTAATGCCTGCTCCTTCGCAAACAGCATCCACCACTTTTAATTTTTTGGCAATACTATCTACCAAATGAAACTGGGTTTCGGGAAAAAATATCGCCAAAGGCACACCCGGAAAACCACCACCACAGCCAATATCAATGACCTGAGTGCCTGGTCTAAAATCGGCAATAGCGGCAATGCTTAAAGAATGCAATACATGGTGTAAGTAAATGCTTTCAATATCTTTTCTTGAGATCACATTGATTTTTGCATTCCATTCTTTATACAATTCTTCCAATGCTGTCAGCTGGGCAATTTGCTCATCTGTGAATTCACTGAAATACTTCAGGATTAATCCCAGTTTTTGCGGGGCGCTTTCCATATGGCAGGTAGGGTAAAAATGAAAAAGAAGAACATCCAAATATCAAAGAATAAAAACCAAGGCCATAGGTCAGCCTCATTTAATTTCTTCATTGATTTGTAGAGTACTATGGCTTGTATGATTAGTCTAACCCCATATACTGCTAATGCCATCCACCAGCTAAAAAACAAGATAGACAGTATAAAAAGAGGGTAGATAAAAAACAAACTAAAACTGTACAAACCCAATAAGAATTTGTGGCTACCCTTATAATATTTAGCAGTGGTATAATGCCTGTATTTTTGAGACATCCATTCGTTCCAAGTTCTTTTTGGCTCACTTAGTGTGTGTGCCTGAGGATCAATCACTATGGCAATATTGTCTGCTGTAGCTACTTGATTGATAAACAAATCATCATCGCCACTTGGAATCTGGTTGATAGAAGAAAAGCCCTTATTACGCAAGAATACATCCTTCTTATAACTTAGATTTCTTCCTACTCCCATATAGGGTTTGCCTGCTAATGCATAAGACAGGTATTGCAG
>CAMFKK010000409.1 GCA_945957225.1 uncultured Sphingobacteriia bacterium
CACATCATTGGTATGCAAGATGGTTAATTGGTAATCGCTGGGCGATGCTAACAATTGTTCAGGTAATAGACTGCCAGCAGCAATGGCAGATCCAGCCAAAACAGTTTGTTCTATAAAATGCCTTCTGTTCATGATTAATCTTTTGAAAGGGTTACACGATTCTCTAATGCCGCATCAATTGTCTTGCCCGCTGCCGTCATGCGTTGAATCTGGTCAATTAAAGCATCGCGCAGCGTATAACCCCTATTTTCCTGTGGAATGGGTTTTAAAAAAGGACAATCACTTCCCCCATTGGCCACATAATCAGAATTGGCAATGGTATAAGTGGCTAGCGGATCCAAGGGCTTGCCGCCAATTAATACTTTCACTGCTTTCTTGTCCTTGATTTCCATGCTAATGCCTGCAATGGGCCATCCGCCGTCTACAGCGGTCTTATCTAATAGTTGTTGTAATAAAGTACCACTAAGCTGTTGCAATACCACTAAATTGTCAAAAGGCATGAGCTCATAGACCAAGCCAATGGTAATATTTCCCTTGGGAAAATAGGAACGCACTCCTCCGTAATTCACAAAAGCGGCGTCTACCTTTTTGTTGAAGACCTTTTCAGCACTGGCTTTCATTGCATCGGCCATAAAATTACCAATGGGAGATTCTGGTTGTTTTTTAGAAAGGCCTTGTTTGGAAACACCAATCACTTTACCCATGGTGGCTTGCATTTTACTCCCATAGGGGCTTAAAAACCTAACCATATTAGAATCTACGGGAGCGGATTTACTGATTTGGTAGTCTACAAAATCCACCGAATTGGTTTGCAGCTGATGGCTACAACCAAAAAACAGGACCAGGGTCCCGAAATAGAAAACTTTGCTATAAAATCTCATGAGGCTTGATTACTTGTTGAAAGATACATGGTTTCTTGGAGGGTTTGGACAAAAATAAGACCAGATATTCCTTAGATTTGCCGCAAAACAACTAAGTCATGTCATACGAGATTACAGGAAAATTAGTGGCCCGATTTGATATCGTGCAAAGAACCGAAACTTTCAAAACCCGTGAATTTGTGATTGAAAAGTCTGAAGATATCAATGGCCGTACCATCACCAATTATGTAAAATTCCAGTGTGTGCAGGACAAGACTGCCATGGTAGATAGGTATAACTTAGGCGATGACGTAAAAGTTCAATTTAACCTAAGAGGTACCAAATGGGTAAAAGATGGTCGTGAAAATTATATTACCAACTTAGACGCATGGCGCATGGAATCAGTGAGCATGCAAGGAAGCCCAGCTAATAGCGGTGGCTACGCCGATATTCCACCAGCAGCAGCCGGTGAATCTATTGATGATCTTCCATTCTAAGGAAATCAATCAATGACTTTTTAGGATAAGACCTAACAGTATGCAAAAAGAGATTGTATTAAAATTAAAGCCTGCCGAGGCGCTGGATGATACCGTCATAAAGACCTATCTCTCCAACGCCTCGGCAGTCCCCTTTTCCAGCATCACCGGTTTTTATAAAACCAAACAATCCATAGATGCCAGAAGCCGCTCCCAGGTTTGGATTAACCTAACCGTAAGAGCTTTTATCAATGAACCATTTGTTGAAAGACAGGCCCTAGCCATTCATTTTCCAACATTATCAGCTAGTGCTAGAAAAGTAATCATTGTTGGTGCAGGACCCGCAGGACTCTTTGCTGCACTGCAACTCATTGAACTAGGCATTCAACCCATTATTTTAGAAAGGGGCAAAGACGTTCGTGCGCGAAGAAGAGATTTGGCTGCCATGAACAAAGCGGGGATAGTGAATCCTGAAAGCAATTATTGTTTTGGTGAAGGTGGTGCCGGAACCTATAGTGATGGTAAATTATATACCAGAAGCTCTAAACGCGGAGACATCAATCGTATTTTGCAACTCTTGCACCAATTTGGGGCCGATGAAACGGTGTTGTATGAAGCACATCCGCATATTGGCACCAATAAATTACCCCATATTATTACGGCCATTCGGCAACAGATTTTAGACAGTGGTGGACAGTTTTTATTTGAGAAAAAACTCAGCAAATTAATACTTGAAAATGGCCACATCACAGGTGTACAAACTGCCGATGGTGATCAATTTGTTGGAGAAGCTGTAATTCTAGCTACTGGCCATTCCGCGCGCGATGTGTTTGAATTATTGCATGTTCAATCCATTTTAGTAGAGAGCAAACCCTTTGCATTGGGTGTTCGTATTGAACATCCACAATCACTGATCGATAGCATTCAATACCATTGCAGCACCAGGGATGCAAACCTTCCTCCTGCCAGTTATGGTTTGGTAGAACAAGTACAAGAAAGAGGGGTTTTTAGTTTTTGCATGTGTCCCGGAGGTATCATCGCGCCAGCTGCTACCAATCCCGGAGAAGTGGTAGTAAATGGTTGGAGCCCAAGTAAAAGAAATAATCCCTATGCCAATAGTGGCATGGTGGTTCAAATTATGGTAGAAGATGCAGTTAGATTTTTTAAGAAAAATCCCCAGCCCAATTTGTTTGGAACAACAGATCCTGCCAAACATCCTTTATTGCTCATGTATTTTCAAGCAGCCATAGAGAAAGCTTGTTTTATAGCGGGGGGAGGAAAACTGGTGGCACCAGCACAACGGATGGCTGATTTTGTCAACAAAAAAGAAAGTACAGACCTACCTAATAATAGTTATTTACCCGGTATTCATTCCGTTGCGCTTGATAGTGTATTACCTGCATTTGTTTACAATAGTTTACAAGGAGGCTTTAAAGCATTTGGCAAAAAAATGCATGGCTATTTAACCAATGATGCAGTGGTAGTGGCAACAGAAAGTAGAACCTCTTCACCTGTTAGAATACCAAGAGATGCTGTAACATTGGCGCATCCACAGTTTCCTAATTTATATCCTTGTGGAGAAGGAGCAGGATATGCAGGAGGTATAGTAAGTGCCGCCATGGATGGAGAAAAAATAGCTAAGACCTTGGCTATGACCAAGCACTAATTGCTTTGGGGGGCAGTCTCTTTTTTAGACAATAACATTTTCTGGGCTAACAAAGCATTGTTCTTGAATACCTTTTGCTCTGCCTTCATTTTCTGTTTGGCCGTCTGATCAAAAGCTGTATAAATACTTGACAAATCAGGCTTTCCAGCGTCTACCCATGCAGTATAATAAAAGTCCGCAATCAGGTTGGCAGAATGAATTAACTGATCATTGATACTAGATTGCAAAGCTT
>CAMFKK010000410.1 GCA_945957225.1 uncultured Sphingobacteriia bacterium
GGATTTGATGGCGCACCAGTATTAACTGCTTTTACCGGAGAATTTAATTTTGGTCAAAATTCATCAGCAGGTGTGCAAGTGGTCAGTGATGTTACTGGAATTCTGTATCGTACTTTTGGGGTATTTAGTTATGCCTATCGTATCAAGTTCCAAGAAGAAAAGCAATTGCGAATTGGGATTTCATTATCTATTGCAGGAGATAGATTGGATAGTAGATTTATTGATCCATCGGTGGCTATTGATCCATTGGTAGCCAATAATGTGAATCAAAAAGCCTACTATGATGGAAATTTGGGTTTGGTGTATACCTCAAAGAACCTAACGCTAACGGGAAGTTTTTTTAGGATTGGAGAAGTGATAAATGGGAAAGTGCAGGGTGACGCTAATTTGGCATATTTTAAAGGTGCTGCATTTTATGATATTAATGGAGGCACTGACATCAAGCTTCACGTTAAGCCAATGACCATGATTCGATTATTCAAAGCAACTGAAACTGTGGCAGATCTTGGGCTTCAATTTGAATACAATCAATTGGTACATGCCATGTTATTATACCAAACAACAGGGAATATTAGAACTGGTGCAGGTTTGAGACTTCAACAATGGGGTGAGGCTAATTTCTTTTATAATAGTAACCAGAAAATAGCCAATGTAAATAGTCAACAATACGAAATTGGATTGGGTGTTTTTTTTGGCAAAAAACAACATTAATCAATAACTGGTTCATTTTCCAATTGGAGTAATTTAAAGAAATCTGTTTCTGATAATTCTGAAACTTCACCGGGACCTAATGTACCAAGACTAAGGTCTTCTATGGAAACCCTAATCAATCTTCTGCATTTGTGATGTACCGCAGCCACCATTTTGCGCACTTGGTGAAATTTTCCTTCAGTAAGGGTGATTTCTAACCAACTATGGGGTAGTTCTTCAGGAATTTCATGTAAAGCAGGTTCAAGCCAAGAAGGCCTTTTCACCTGGGTTACCAAACAAGGGCTAGTAGTAAAGGGTTGTCCCCCTTTAATTTCAATATTGATTCCCTGTCTTAATTGTTCTAAGCTGGAAGCGCTAATCTTGTTTTTAACCTGAACCAAGTATTTTCTTCCATGAGGTTTTTTGCCCTGAAATAGTAATCGGGTTATTTTGGGATTGGTTGTCAATAAAAGCAAGCCTTCAGAATGATTGTCTAGTCTTCCAATGGCATGTGTTCCTTCTGGAAAATCAAATGCCAGTTCACCCAATAACCGAACTTGGTGAGAGCTCACAAACTGGGAAACCATATTAAAAGGCTTATATATGGCAAAATATCTGTGTTGTATAGCATTCACAACTGCAAGATATCAAAGAAATGCACAGCGTTAACTTAACCAATATCTTTGTACCATACCATTCTTAAAATCATGCTTAGTAATAACGACATCCTGAAAAAAATCCGTGTAGCGCTCTTTCTCAGAACAGAAGAAGTAATACATATCCTGTCATTAGTTGATTTTCATATCACCAAAGGTGCTTTAGGTGATTTGTTTAGGCATGAGGACCATCCCAATTATCAGGAAGCGGGGGACCAAATTTTGAGAAGGTTTCTAGATGGATTGGTTATATATAAAAGAGGTCAACAGGAATCAAAAGCGGGTGAGACCGTCATAGATTTAAGGAATTCAAAACCTAAACCAGGTCTATCAAAACCCAATCCTAAACCAACTAATCAAGTATCTAAAACAGGAAAACTGCAATACCAACCCAAGTTGTCATCCAATACATCTTCCCAATCTAAAACTGGAAACAATAACCCCAATTTTAAGAAGTCCAAATAAAGAATTACAAATAAGGCATTTTTATATAAATCAAAATGCAACCGTTTGCGTTCATTTTAGTTGATAAGACTGGGAGAAAAGGCAATCTTTTTGTATATTCATTCCTTATTTTCGGTTTGAGCAACCAATTATTGTACTAATAGTTTTTGAGATGATGACAGCGGAACAGCAGCGATTAAAGGTTAACGCGGGCAGAAAAGTTCCCTTAGAGCAATGGGGACCCTATCTTTCAGAACGTCAGTGGGGTACAGTAAGAGAAGATTACAGTGGTAATAGTGATGCATGGAATTATTTTCCTTTTAATCATGCACATAGTAGGGCTTATCTCTGGGGTGAAGATGGTTTAGGTGGAATCTCAGATTTTTTTGGCAACCTATGTTTTGGCATTTCTCTTTGGAACGGTAAAGACGATATTTTAAAAGAAAGATTATTTGGCCTGGGTAATTACCAAGGCAATCACGGGGAAGATGTTAAGGAATTATATTATTACTTAGATAATATCCCTTCGCATTATTACATGCAAATGCTCTACAAGTATCCTCAGGATGCTTTTCCCTACCAACAGTTAATTGATGCCAATAGAAGTAGGACCAAATTAGAGCCTGAATATGAAATTTTAGACACAGGGGTCTTTGATCAAAACAAGTATTTTGACGTCTATATCACTTATGCCAAATACAGCAAAAGAGATATTGGTATCAAGATAGAAATTGTGAATAGGGGTAAAGAAACAGCACCCGTTACGTTATTGCCCAATCTTTGGTTTTACAATCGTTGGCAACAAAATGATTTAAATCAAAAGCCTAGTATTGAGGAAATTAAAGAAGGGGTGGTCAGGGCCAACCATGAAAGAATTGGGAGTTATTATCTCTATTTTCAAAAAGCCAATGAACGTTATTTTACGGAGAATGAAACCAATACCGAAAAATTATTTGGTACACCCAATGAGTCCATTTTTGTAAAGGATGCTTTTAATGACGCCATCATTCTCAACAAGAATGTTGATGCACTTAAAAAGAAAAATTCCGGTACCAAGTTTGCACCAGTCTATAAAATGAAGATTGCTGGGGGTGAATCAAAAACAGTTTACCTGCGTTTGGCCGATGTGTTAATTGATAGCCCATTTCCAAAAGGATATGATTCCATCTTTCAGCAAAGAAAGGCGGAGGCCGATGAGTTTTATGAAGAAGTGCTTCCAGATAGTTTGAGTGCCGATACCAGAAATATACAAAGACAGGCGTTGGCAGGTTTGTTATGGAGCAAACAATATTACCACTACGATATTGAAAAATGGATCAGCAATAGTGACAAGATTGCGCCATTGACCGAGCAAAGAAAAAATGGGAGGAACCATGATTGGCAACACTTAAAAAATCAAGACATTATCTTGATGCCAGATAAATGGGAATACCCTTGGTATGCC
>CAMFKK010000411.1 GCA_945957225.1 uncultured Sphingobacteriia bacterium
TACATAAAGTGATCAATAAAAAAGCCCAAAATATGCTCTCTTTTAATCCCTTGATAATAAAGGCAGAACCTTCTAAGAAAGTAACACTGCTGCCGGTAAAAGTTACTTGATACTTAGTAGCATCAAAAATGCTGGCAGATTTTTTTTCTAAATCAGCTATCAAGACTGGTAATTTTATACTACCAATATCTTTCATGTTCACACTGATCCTAGTTCTTTGTTGATTGGAGTCTACAAACTGACTAATCAATTTAATAAATTCACTATTGCCATTATTCTTATTGCTGCTTCTTAAAGCTGTAGAAAGTGATGCAGGAATTTCAAGTGGTAAAACATAACTAGCAGAATCGCCCCCATAAAAACCTTGATTGGCAAATTTTAAGGCTTCTACAATACTCAACGGTCTGGCCATTTCAGTTTTGCTTTTAGCATAATCACTGAATTCTTCAATATCCAACATGGTTTCCATTTTCAGGGCACCGCGAGTTTTTTTGGCATCCACAATTATTTCTAAAGGCATCAAACCTTGAAACTGGGTTTCAAACCATTTTAAATCTGTATATAGTTTGTCTTTCTTAGGAAGATCATCTACAATAAAGCCTTCGCTCTTGATCCTGAAAATGCCCAAAATTGCAACAATGGTTACAATAGATGTAATCCCATATACCCAATTGGATTTTTTAAAGGTCCATTTTTCAATCCTCACCAAGACTTTTTCCAAGAATTTATTATCCAAATAGCGGGTATGCTTGGGCAATGGTGCAGGCAAATAACTTAAGACCGCAGGAATGAATAATAAGGAGATAAAAAACAGGGCCATAATATTAATCCCAGCCACCAAACCAAACTCTTTTAAGAGTGCACTTTTTGTAAAGGCAAAAACCGCAAAACCAATTGCAGCTGCTATATTGCAGAATAAAGTCACAATCCCCATTCTTCCTACCATCGTAATCAAGGCCTTGTTTTTATCTGGCAATTCCCTATAGGTTGTATGGTATTTATTCAAGAAATAAATACAGTTGGGAATCCCTATCACTACTACCAGAATTGGAATTAAAGCGGTAAGCAAGGTGATTTTATAGCCAAACAATACAATGGTACCTAAGCTCCAAACCACCCCCATTAAAACCACTACCAAACTCATGAGTACAGCGCTGATAGATCGGAAGAAAAGAAACAGGGTCAACGCAGAAAGTAATATAGAAGCAAGTAAAAAAATATTCATCTCTTCCTTGATCCTATTACCCATGACGGTGCGGATAAAGGGCATACCACTTTGGAAAACAGTTATGTTATTGGCTTTTTCAAAAGCATTTACTTTAGCCACAATATCATTCACCAATCTGGTTCTACTCTTACTATTGATGGTATCCTTATTAACGCTTACTCCCATTAAATAAGCATGTGTATCCGGATTATATAATAAGGTTTTATAAAATGGCAATGATTCAAAAACCGCCCTATCACTATCCAATAACGCTTGACTGGTATAAGGATAATGGAAAATTTTTTGTGGGGCAAGTTTACCAGTTGCAGAGTCAGTTCCAAGAGTTACGGTTTCAGGTATACTTAATACCCCTGTAACACCGCTTACTGTTTTGAGTTCCTTGTGTAATGCAGCAACTTTATTAAATAATTCTTTGCTAAAAAATGTGTTGGACTCAATACCCAAAACAATCGTATTGCCATCTGCCCCAAATTTTTGTAAGAAGTTTTGATAGTCAACATACTTGGGATTGTCCGTTGGTACCGCTCTTGTAAAATCGTAGCTCAATTTTACCTGAGCCGCAAAATAACCCATAATAGAAGTTAAAACCAGCAGGGTCAAAAGTGCGGCCAAACGGTTTTTGAGGATTTTTTTACCAAGACTATACCACATACGCATTGAAATTGAGCGCAAAGAAACGGATTATTCTTGATTTTACAGGATTGGCAAGTCTCTGAGACTGGGGTCTTTAACCATATTTTATACTATCTAGCTTTTTATTATCTTACAGGCATGAACCCTGTAAATAGCCAACATATCCGCCAAATCAGCTTTTACATTTTGCTGGTTTTTTTGGCCGTATTCTTATTTCTGGAACTCAAGTCCTTTTTACCCGCCTTATTGGGTGCCATCACTTTTTATGTGCTAATGCGCAATAGGATGCAGCGATGGGTTCATGTAAAAAAGTGGAAACCAGGATTGGCTGCAACCGTTTTACTGTTATTTTCTTTTATAGTGGTCTTAGTGCCAGTAGGTTTATTTATCAATATTATATCGGCCAAGATAAGTTATGCAATTGGTCATAGCAACCATGTAATGGAAACATTGAGAACAGCCATTGCAACCCAAGAACACAAGTATAATATTGAAATTCTTAATGAAGAAAATACCAAAAAATTCAGCATAGCAGTGGCCAATTTTTTACCCTCTATTTTAGGCGCAACTGTCAATTCCATTACCACTGTAATCATGATGTATTTGATTTTATACTTTATGTTGGTCAGTAGTAGACCCATGGAAAACTGGCTTACCCATTATATTCCCATGAAGGATTCCAATGTTTCACTAATAGCTAGAGAATTAAATAAATTAGTCATTTCTAATGCAGTGGGCATTCCGCTTACCGCATTAGTTCAGGGCACAGTTGCTCTATTGGGCTATTGGGCTGCCGGGGTTCATGACCTTGGTTTTTGGTTTGTGTTTACCTGCATTACTTCTATGATTCCAATGGTAGGATTGGGTATGAGTTATATTCCCATCAGCATACTTTTATTTGCTGAGGGAGAAAGTACCAAAGCCGTCTTAATTATTCTGTACTGTGCTTTAATAGTGGGTTCAGCAGACAATGTATTCCGTTTTGCATTACAAAAAAAGCTGGGCGATGTGCATCCCCTAGTAACTATTTTTGGGGTCATTATTGGTCTCAAAATTTTTGGATTTATTGGACTTGTATTTGGGCCAATTTTAATAGCCCTATTTATACTACTGATTAGAATATATGTAAATGAGTTCGGGAATGTAAAAGCATTTCCCATCAAAGACATTATAGAAAACTAAAGGAATTTAGAATACAAACCAATAGGCAAAAATCTGACAAGCAATACCTACCAATAACCCAGTATAGATTTCTTTATTGGTATGGTCACTTACAAGAAATCTTGCAGTACAAACCAATCCGGTTAAAAAAATTGCTATGCTAATCATGCCTCCTAGGGC
>CAMFKK010000412.1 GCA_945957225.1 uncultured Sphingobacteriia bacterium
CAGATTTGGTACTCAATTTTTTCCCATCCATGGTTAGTTCCTGTTCCAACAAAAAAGATTCATTGGCACTGCCATCTTCTTCAAAGCTAATAGCGGTAATTTTTTTGACCCTATTGGTTCTCAATAATTGGTATTGTGCTTGACTTTGAGCCGTAGCTAGCAAGTCATTAAAATAGTATTGACCAGAAACGGAAGAAATGAATAGAAATGCCAGGCTTGTTATCAATAATTTCATACATACTGATTAGGTCTCAAAGTTATGGGCCACAACAGCAAGTTTCAAAAGAACCTAAGCCCCAGAGTGGGTGGCTATTGGTTTGTTCTGTATTTTTAGTCAAATCTTAACAAGTGTCTCATCAAAAGGAAAGGCAAGAAAAAAACTGTTTGAATTGTAATGCAGAAGTGCTTGGGCGCTTTTGTCAGGTTTGTGGGCAAGAAAATATTGAAACCAAGGAATCATTCTGGTCCTTGGCTACCCATTTTGTATATGATATTACCCATTTTGACGGCAAATTTTTTAGTACCCTCAAATACTTGATTTTTAGACCTGGGTTTTTATCACAAGAATATTTAAGGGGTAGAAGAATTGCTTATTTGCACCCCATTCGGATGTATGTGTTTACCTCGGCTATTTTCTTTTTGATATTTTTTAGCTTTTATAAAAATATGGAAGAGGGACTTGTCAAGATTAATGAAAAACAAAAACCAGTATCTGAATTAATTAAAGAATTAGAGGATAAGAAAAAGACACTTAATAAAAGCATGGTACTCATGCCTGATTCTAGTGTGAGGGCAATGGCTGGTTCTGAAGTAAAAAAGCAGATTGAAGCAATTGATCAGGATATTAAAACACTAAGGAGTGACAGTACCCAAAGAAATAAGCTAAGTTCTTCCAAGGAGGTGAATAATAATTTTGACCTCACTGGCCATGACTACGATGGTATCCAAACTGTGAAAGATTATGATAGTATTCAGAATAGTCTTCCACCCAACAAAAGGGAAAATTTCTTATGGGCCAAACTACAGCGGCAGAATCTATTATTACAAGAGAAATACAATCATGACAATAAGGCCATGAATGAAGCCCTACTTGAAAAATTCTGGCACTTGTTTCCGCAAATGTTGTTTGTGTCCTTACCGTTTTTTGCCCTTTTTTTAACCTTATTGTATTTCAGAAAAAAGGAATTGTTTTATGTGAACCATGCGGTCTTTACCATACACTTGTATTGTGCCACTTTTATTTTGATTTTGACAAATTTGTGGATAGGGTCAATACTCAATTTGTTACATTTAAAAAGCGGTATCATCTCTGGTTTAATGGGAACCCTAATCATGTTTTATTGGTATAAGGCCATTAGAAATTTTTATTCACAGTCAAGGCGGAAAACGGTTTTGAAATATATATTGCTGTTTTTCATGACCTTCTTTATGAATGTATTGTTGTTTTTAATCTTTTTTGCATTTTCCTATTTTGTTATTTAAAAAGTTCCTATGTCATCACTTTCGGATAGTTTTCTTGCCCTTGTCAAAATCATGGACGATTTGCGTGAGCAATGCCCTTGGGATAAAAAACAAACCATTCAAACGCTTCGCCCATTAACCATAGAGGAAACTTATGAACTGGCTGATGCTATTACGGATAATGACTGGATGGGGGTAAAAGAAGAATTGGGTGATATTATGTTGCACTTATTATTTTATGCCAAAATTGGCACAGAACAACAGCAATTCACCTTACAGGAAGTATTGGAAGGGATTAGTGCAAAGTTAATACATAGACATCCGCATATTTATGGCGATGTTAAAGTGCAAGATGAAGAAGACGTGAAAAGGAATTGGGAAAAATTGAAAATGAAAGAGGGGAAAAAATCGGTACTTGGTGGAGTGCCTACTTCGTTGCCTGCTATTGTAAAAGCTACACGAATTCAAGAAAAAGCCAAGCAGGTTGGTTTTGAATGGGATAACAAAGAAGACGTTTGGAAGAAAGTAGAGGAAGAAATGGGGGAGTTACAGGAAGCCATTCAAACCAAGTCTCAGGAAGACGTAGAAGAAGAATTTGGAGACTTATTATTCAGTTTGGCAAATTATGCACGTTTTTTGCAGATAGACGCAGAAGGGGCATTGGAAAAGACCAATAAGAAGTTTATACGCCGTTTTCAGGAAATGGAATCCATTGCCCTGGCTAGCGGAAAAGACCTGTCTTCCATGACCTTGGATGAAATGGATCAGATCTGGAATCAGGTCAAACATCAAATGAAAAAAAGTTGATCAACCACATTAGACAAAGCGCCTATAAACACGGTTACCTGCTTATCACAGCAGCGTGGTTATATACCATTTCTTTCATCTTTATCAACTATTGGAGTTATAATTCCTCTCCCCAAAAAGTTAAAAGCAAACTTGAACAAAGAATTGCTTCAAACGAGTTAAGATTCCAACAAATTAGCCAAGACAGTAATTTATTGCAGCAATTACTGACCGATACCCTTACAAAAGCCAAGTCTAAGTTGATCAATGAGTCACTAGGACTTTTTGTCTACAAGACCAATAATGGGCAGGATTACAATATGGTATATTGGAATAATAATGCCATGTATGTAAATGCCTATGATTTGAAAAAGACAGATGGCGCTTATTACCACAAACTTCAAAATGGAGAATTTGAATGCTTGGTTAAACGTGTGCAACTTGGTAAACAATCCTTATTGCTGATTGGGATGGTGCCCATACGTTGGGATTATTTTATTGAAAACAAATACCTGCAAACTAGGTTTGATGGATTTAAAGATTTGAGCAAACAGTATGAAGTAAGTACCGAACCGGGAGCAATTCCCATTTTAAATGCCAGTGGAACAGAGCTATTTAAGATTCAATTAATTGCTGGTAAATCATTTATAGCATATGACGCCATTACGCTTGTTCTTAGAACCCTAGCCATTATACTATTATTCTTCTTTATGCATGCCATTGCAGAAGATATAGTTAAATTTAGAGGTTTCTGGAATGGATTCCTGCTCTTACTGATCACTGTTATCTTATTTAGGATATTAAGTTATCAAATCTCTTTTCCTTTTGATTTTGATAAGATCCCCTTATTTGATCCTTCAATTTATGCCTCTAATTATTTTCATCGTTCCTTGGGAGACTTGTTGGTGAATAGCCTATTGTTATTCTGGTTAATTAGATTTTATAGAGACCATCG
>CAMFKK010000413.1 GCA_945957225.1 uncultured Sphingobacteriia bacterium
CTTTGAGTTTTAACCTCTTTAGTTCTAAAATCAATGCAACCATCCCAGACCAAAGTTTAGATAATGAATTAGTGAGCTGGTTTGCTAAAACAAATAACACTTTCAAATTAGCTAAGGGACTTTCCTTACAATTGAGTGGTGATTATCAGGCAAAGACCATTCTACCTCCAGGTGGTAGTGGAAGTGGATTTGGTGGTGGCCGTGGCGGTGGTATGATGTTTGGAGGTGGACCACAATCTACTGCTCAAGGTTACAATGAACCTAGATATGCAATTGACTTAGCTATTCGTAAAGAATGGACATGGAAAAATGGTAAGTCTGGTTCTTTGAGTCTGAGTATGAATGATATCTTTAGAACTCAGTTATATAAGACTTATTCTGAGAGCATTTACTTTAACCAATTAAGCTCAAGAAGAAGGGACCCACAAATTTTGCGTCTGAACTTTAGTTATCGTTTTGGTAAGTTTGATGCTACCCTCTTCAAACGTAAAAACACCAAGGCAGATATGGGTGGAGGAATGGATATGATGCAACAATAAAAAATAAGTGAAGAATGAAGAGTGAAGAGTGAAAAGTGCACAATCATTTGATTAACGACTATCATTTTGAATCCCCCCGATTGCTCGGGGGGATTGTTTTTTTAAGAGGTTATGACAAAAAAACCTAGGCCCAGCCTAGGTTAACTCGTTTACTGAAATCAACGTCCGTTCGTCACTCTTCACTCTTAACTATTTTTCCACGTCAGCATCGGCACAAAAGAAAATGCTTCAAAAGATTCTTATTGAATAGAACCATAGGCCATCTTGGTCAAGCGCAACATGCGTTGTTCAGTACCTTCGTCTAAAGGAATTACCATACAACCACCAGTTTTTAATTGGGCCAGCAATTTGGGTGGAATAAAAGGTGCAGCTGCTGTAATTAAGATTTTGTCAAATGGCGCATAGGTGGGCAACCCTTCAAAGCCATCACCATAAAAGAATTTAGCGCTAAAATATTTGGCGCGCACATAAAACTTACTTTTCTCGTCAAAGAGTTGCTTCTGTCTTTCAATACTAAATACCCTTGCCCCCATTTCTGCAAGCACAGCGGACTGATACATACTGCCAGTTCCAATTTCTAAAACCTTTTCCATCTTTTTAATTTGAAGCAATTGGGATTGGTAGGCAACGGTATAGGGATGTGAAATGGTTTGGTCTGCACCAATATCAAATGCCCTGTTTTCATAGGCTATTTTATCAAAAGCGGAGTCCAGAAAAAAATGCCTAGGAATGGCATTAATGGCATCCAAGACATTATTGTCCGTAATGCCTTTAGAACGCAATAAATCAACCAACTGTTTTCTCAATCCCTTGTGTTGGTAGGAATCAACATACTCTCTTTTCATAAGCAAAACGAATATAACACATCCACTGCTTAACTGAATTTGATTTGGGGATATGTGAAAAGAAAACTCCCGTGAAAAATTTCTTCACAGGAGTTCATTTTTATTCAATTTACCATTAACTCAATTGCATGTCTGATATAATTCTGGCTATTTTGGCCTCTAATTGGGCAAATGTACTGTCAAATGCAGCTTTGTTAGCTAGACTAGTTTTTACACTAAAATAGAACTTGATCTTTGGTTCAGTTCCTGAAGGTCTGGCTGAAATCTTGCTTCCATCTTCAGTAATAAATTGCAAAACATTGCTTTTGGGCAATTGAATGGGCCAAGTTTCACCTGTGGCTGGATTAGATCCTTTTTGCAATTCATAATCCAGCAACTGTACCACTTTTGATCCATCAATGGTTGCGGGAGGATTATTCCTATACCCATTCATCATGTCAGCAATTTCTTTTTGACCATTCATTCCCTTCTTGGTAATACTTATCAAGGTTTCATAATAGAAACCATATTGCTGGTAGAGTTCAATCATTTTATCAAACAAACTGAGACCTTGATCCTTGGCATAAGCAGCCATTTCACACATCAATGCAACCGCACTAATGGCATCTTTGTCTCTAACCTGGTCTCCAATCATTAACCCAAAGCTTTCTTCCCCACCAATAATATAATTTTCTTGACCTGCTTTTGACTTGATTAACTCAGCAATCCATTTAAAACCAGTAAGTACATTATAACATGCAACCCCATAACCGGCTGCCAAGTCATTCACCATTTGTGTAGTAACAATGGTGGTGATGACCATATCATTGGGTTGTGCAATGCCCTTGGCTTTGCGTGCTTCCATCATATAGTTACAAGCCAAAACCGCAGTTTGGTTACCATTCATGAGTACCCATTCTCCGTGGTGATTTTTAACCCCAATTGCTACACGATCAGCATCCGGGTCTGTTCCCAATAGAATATCGGCATCCAATTCCTTGGCCATTTTTAAACCAATACCCATGGTTGCAGATTCTTCTGGATTAGGATAGGCAACTGTTGGAAAATTACCATCTGGTGTAGCCTGCTCTTCCACGATAGTTACATTGGTAAATCCAAAAGCTTTGAGTACTTCTGGCACCAAGGTAATCCCAGTTCCATGAATGGGAGTATACACAATTTTCAAATCTTTCTGCCTAGCAATCACATCTGGATAAACGCTCAATCCCTTGACCATATCAATATAGGCATTGTCCATGTCCTTGCCCAAGATGCTAATATTGGCTTCGCCTCCATTCCATTTAACCTCATCAATGCCTGAAACAGCTTCTACTTCTTTGATCACATTTTTATCATGTGGAGGCACTAATTGACCACCATCATTCCAATAGGCTTTATAACCATTATATTCTTTGGGATTATGAGAAGCTGTGCATACCACGCCCCCATTACAACCCAAATGACGAATGGCAAAACTTAATTCTGGGGTTGGTCTTAAAGCTTCAAACAAAAAGACTTTAATGCCGTTGGCGGCAAATACATTTGCCGTTGTTTCAGCAAAAAAGCGGCTATTATTTCTACTATCGTGCGCAACAGCTACTTTAATCTCTGCATCTCCATATGTTTTCTTTAGGTAATTAGCAAAGCCCTGGGTTGCCATACCTATGGTATACTTATTGATCCTATTGGTACCTACGCCCATAATCCCTCTAAGACCACCTGTACCAAATTCTAAGTTCCGGTAAAAAGAATCGGCTAATTCATCCACATGATTAGACTGTAAATCAGTGATGGCATCTTTGGTAGCTTGGTCATAATTGCCATTGATCCAAA